>NZ_JBFSRZ010000010.1:0-112764 GCF_041466065.1 Vibrio sp. 10N.239.312.C11 | reverse complement strand
CGATGGTAGTGTGGGGTTTCCCCATGTGAGAGTAGGACATCGCCAGGCTTTAAATTTGAACACTTGTCAGCGACGACAAGTATTCCACTGCGGAGTGGTAGTTCAGTTGGTTAGAATACCGGCCTGTCACGCCGGGGGTCGCGGGTTCGAGTCCCGTCCACTCCGCCACTTATTCAGAGATTCAGCTCTTTAAAACTGAAATAGGGGTGTAGCTCCAATTGGCAGAGCAGCGGATTCCAAATCCGCGTGTTGGGAGTTCGAATCTCTCCACCCCTGCCATATTTAAGGCTCTAGCAGAAATGCTAGAGCCTTTTTGCTTTCTGAATATAATATACAACGTAGGTGGAGCTGCGGACTCCCGACTTACCAAAACAGCGCACGCGGGAGTCTAAGCCTCCACTCCTAGCATATCTAAGGATCTAGACTGCGCGTTCCGGCAGAAATGCTAGAGTCTTTATTATTCCTGTCATCTTTAGAAGTAACGCTAAAAGCCCCAAGTACTCCTTTAGCTATATCTATCTGCTCAACACTCATTTTGCTCTGTAGTTCTGCTAATAAATAACTAATGCTATAGCAACGATACGTTAAGTCTCGTTATTTCAGCTTTCAGGTGAAAGGTTCAAGCCTTTCGATTTATGCTTATAAAACTTGAGAATGGTTTATTAGGTAGACTCGCGAGTGCGCATGAGAATGAGTTATCTGTGTGGCTTAACTCCCTGAAAGAGTTTTGCCCAAATTTAATGTTCACCCCGCGTTAAGGCTTTTGAATACTCCAATAACAGTGCATCAACTACCCAAGGTAAGTTCTATGTTCCTTCAGCTAGCGTTCTAGTAAGGAAATCGGTGGAGCTGACTTTCACTAGGTATAAAAAAAGCCACCTACAGTAGGCGGCCTTGGTTGATCTATTTAGATGTTAATCTAGCTCTTTCTCAGCTTGTTTCGCTTTTTCTATCATTGGAGTGATTGTTGATCCTTGAACCAGAATAGAGAACACAACAACAGCATAGGTCATAACGAGGATTATCTCTTTAACATCTATTGCTTTGTCTTCAATCACCCAGATACCTGAAGGGATTGAAAGTGCCATAGCTAGAGCTAAGCCTCCGCGTAGACCACCCCAAGTTAGAATCTTAGTCGACCATGGGTTGTAAGTTCTAAAGCGTTTAAATCCAATATAAGACAAGAAAACACTTAGATAGCGTGCACTCAATACTAGAGGGACTGCGAACGCCATCAAAATCCAATCTTCTTGGTGGAACTTGAATAGCAGCATAGACATACCAATCAATAAGAATAGTACGCCATTTAAGAACTCATCTATTAATTCCCAGAAATGGTCTAGGTGATCCTCACTTTCCTTAGAAAATCCGATGAAGCGTGTCCAGTTGCCTATCATGATACCAGATACCACCATTGCTAATGGTCCAGATACATGCAGAACCTCTGCAAAAGCATAACCAGCTGTAGGAATACCGATGGTTAATAGCAACTCCATCGAGTGGTCATCTGTGTTGCTGATTAGATAGTGGAATATCAAACCTAGAACAAATCCGTAGACGATACCGCCAATAGCCTCTTGGACGAATAACATGGTCACGCTACCTACAGTCGGAGCTTCTGTGCCGAACGCAATGGTAAATAGGGTTACGAAGATAACTAGGCCAAAACCATCGTTGAATAGAGATTCTCCCTCGATTTGAGTAGAGATTCGTCTGGGAGCATCGAGCTTCTTCACTATTGCTAATACAGCTATTGGATCGGTTGGAGATATTAGAGAACCAAACAGTAAGCAATAAATTAGGTCAAATTGAATACCGATAAATTGACAGAACCCATAAAGTACAAAGCCAATAAAGAATGTCGAAAATAGTGTAGCACCAAGAGCGAGTACCGTTATTTCCCATTTCTGATCTTTTAGATTAGGTAACTTAATTCCCAAACCACCTGCAAAAAGTAAGAATCCCAGTATTCCTTTTAGGAGGAAGTCTTCAAAGTTGATACTGGCAACGGTTTCTGAGGCGATGTCAGCCAATTGGAACCAATTGTTTTGTCCCGCAATGATAATCAATAGAGATAGCATCATTGAGCCAGCTGTGATGGCGATGGTTGTCTGCATTTTACCAATTTTGGTATTAACGAAAGCAATAAGCATGGCTGCAGCGGACAAGAAGCATAAGGTGTAATAGACCGACATTGGGATTCCAATATGTAACAAAATATGAATATTAATTCTCGTTCTCTCATGCTCAAATAGCAAACATTTTTTTGTCATGACTTGGTCATTTACTTTACGTTTTAGACGTCTAGACTCCTTTCGAATGTGTGATAGGATGGAGAGATAATTAAAGGAATGAGGTTGTATCGTGGGAAGTAATGTAAGGCAAAAGATTGACGCTCTGTTGAAGCAACGAATTTTACTGATTGATGGTGGCATGGGTACCATGATTCAGGATTATAAATTGGAAGAGCAAGACTATCGCGGTGAGCGATTTGCTGATTGGCATAGTGACTTAAAAGGTAACAATGACCTTATGGTACTTACGCAGCCTAAGCTTATCAAAGATATCCATATGGAGTATTTGGAAGCCGGTGCTGATATCCTCGAGACCAATACCTTTAACGCTACAACCATCGCTATGGCCGACTATGATATGGAAAGTCTTAGCGAAGAAATTAACTATGCTGCTGCTAAGTTGGCTCGTGAAGCAGCAGATGAATGGACAGTGAAGACTCCTGATAAACCCCGTTTCGTGGCGGGTGTGTTAGGTCCAACTAACCGAACTTGTTCTCTCTCCCCAGATGTTAATGACCCGGGCTATCGTAATGTTAGCTTTGATGAACTTGTTGAGGCTTACTCTGAATCGACTCGTGCGCTTATCAAGGGCGGTTCAGACTTAATTCTTATTGAAACTATCTTCGATACGTTAAACGCGAAAGCGTGTGCTTTTGCGGTTGAATCTGTCTTTGAAGAAATGGGTATCATTTTACCGGTTATGATCTCCGGTACTATCACAGATGCATCTGGTCGGACGCTTTCCGGACAAACAACAGAAGCATTCTATAATGCCCTTCGTCATGTAAAACCTATCTCATTTGGATTGAACTGTGCATTAGGCCCAGATGAATTACGCGAATATGTCGGTGAAATGTCTCGTATCTCCGAATGTCATGTTTCTGCACACCCTAACGCGGGTTTACCTAATGCATTTGGTGAGTATGACCTTTCTCCCGAAGATATGGCTGAACACGTCAAGGAATGGGCTGAAAGTGGTTTCTTGAACTTAATTGGTGGTTGTTGTGGTACGACGCCAGAACATATACGCCAAATGGCAGAAGTTGTTGAAGGTGTAACACCGCGCCAATTACCAGATTTACCCGTCTCTTGTCGTCTCTCTGGTTTAGAGCCATTGACGATATCCAAGGAATCTCTATTTGTTAACGTGGGTGAGCGAACTAACGTTACGGGCTCTGCTCGCTTTAAGCGCCTTATCAAAGAAGAGCTATATGATGAAGCTTTGAGTGTGGCTCGAGAGCAAGTTGAGAACGGCGCTCAAATTATCGATATCAACATGGATGAAGGGATGCTAGACGCTGAAGCGTGTATGGTTAAATTCCTTAATCTATGTGCTTCTGAACCTGAGATCTCGAAAGTGCCAGTCATGGTCGACTCTTCAAAATGGGAAGTTATCGAAGCGGGTCTGAAATGTATTCAGGGTAAAGGGATCGTTAACTCGATCTCATTGAAGGAAGGGAAAGAGAAGTTTGTCGAACAAGCGAAACTGGTTCGCCGATATGGTGCTGCCGTTATCGTGATGGCGTTCGATGAAGTTGGCCAAGCTGATACTCGAGAGCGTAAGGTTGAGATTTGTACTAATGCCTACAATATTCTGGTTGATGAAGTGGGCTTCCCACCTGAAGATATTATTTTTGACCCGAACATTTTTGCTGTGGCGACAGGTATTGATGAGCATAACAACTATGCGGTCGATTTCATTGAAGCTGTAGGGGACATCAAACGAGACTTACCTCATGCGATGATTTCTGGTGGTGTATCGAATGTTTCGTTCTCATTCCGAGGTAATAACTACGTTCGTGAGGCTATCCACGCAGTATTCCTATACCACTGCTTTAAAAACGGTATGGATATGGGCATCGTAAATGCTGGGCAATTAGAGATTTACGATAATGTCCCTGAGGATTTACGTGAAGCCGTTGAAGATGTGGTTCTAAACCGCCGAGATGATTCCACTGAGCGCTTGCTAGATATCGCAACTGAATATCTAGAGCGTGCAGTTGGAAAGGTTGAAGATAAATCTGCTTTAGAGTGGCGTACCTGGCCAGTAGAAAAACGCTTAGAGCATTCTTTAGTTAAAGGTATTACCGACTTTATTGTTGAAGATACCGAAGAAGCTCGTGTTAATGCCTCTCGCCCTATCGAGGTGATAGAAGGCCCATTAATGGATGGTATGAATGTGGTTGGTGACCTCTTTGGTGAAGGTAAGATGTTCCTTCCTCAAGTGGTGAAATCTGCACGTGTTATGAAGCAAGCGGTAGCCCATTTAGAGCCATTTATCAATGCAACCAAAGACGTAGGTGCAACTAACGGAAAAATCTTACTTGCGACCGTAAAAGGCGATGTTCACGATATTGGCAAAAATATTGTGGGCGTTGTCTTGCAGTGTAATAACTACGAAATTATCGATTTAGGCGTGATGGTTTCATGTGAAAAAATCCTTAAGGTCGCTAAGGAAGAAAACGTCGATATCATTGGCCTTTCGGGTTTGATCACTCCTTCCCTGGATGAGATGGTGCATGTTGCGAAAGAAATGGAAAGACAAGGTTTTAAACTGCCTCTTCTCATCGGTGGAGCAACCACATCTAAAGCGCATACAGCCGTTAAGATTGAACAGAACTACTCCGAGCCTGTGGTCTACGTAAACAATGCTTCACGTGCGGTGGGTGTGTGTACTTCGTTGCTATCTAACGAATTGAAACCTGCATTTGTTGAGAAGTTGGATATTGATTACGATCGCGTTCGCGATCAGCATAATCGTAAGAAGCCTCGTACTAAACCGGTCACTCTTGAAAGAGCACGTGCTAATAAAGTCGCTATCGATTGGGATGCTTACACGCCACCGGCACCCGCTAAACCGGGAGTTCACATCTTTAATGATTTTGATGTGGCAACTTTGCGTCAGTACATCGACTGGACTCCATTCTTTATGACATGGTCATTGGTCGGTAAATACCCTGCAATTCTTAATCATGAAGAAGTGGGCGAGGAAGCGAAACGCTTATTCAAAGATGCCAACGATTTATTGGATCGAGTACAGAAAGAGAAGTTACTTGAAGCTCGTGGGATGTGTGCGATGTTCCCTGCCAACAGCGTTGGCGATGATATCGAAGTGTATACCGATGAATCTCGTACTGAAGTGTTAAAGGTTTTACACAACCTTCGTCAGCAAACCGAGAAGCCAAAAGGTTTTAACTACTGTTTGTCTGATTACATTGCGCCGAAAGATAGCGGTAAAGCGGACTGGATTGGTGGCTTTGCAGTGACTGGTGGTATCGGCGAGCGTGAGCTTGCTGATGAATACAAAGCCAACGGTGATGACTACAACGCGATTATGATTCAGGCGGTTGCTGACCGATTGGCTGAAGCGTTCGCTGAATACCTGCATAAAGAAGTGAGAAAGGACATTTGGGGCTACTCGCCGGATGAGGAGCTGTCTAATGACGATTTGATTCGTGAGAAGTACCAAGGTATTCGTCCAGCTCCAGGTTACCCTGCTTGCCCAGAACATACAGAAAAAGGAACGTTGTGGGAGTTGATGGATGTTGAAAAAGCGATCGACATGTCACTAACCACGAGCTACGCGATGTGGCCTGGTGCTTCAGTGTCTGGTATGTATTTTTCACATCCTGATGCCCGATACTTTGCAATTGCACAGATTCAACAGGATCAAGTGGATAGCTATGCCGACCGTAAAGGTTGGGATATGTTGGAAGCTGAGAAGTGGTTAGGCCCAAACATTAACTAGTTTGAATCTATAACGAGCTTTGATTCGTAACGTAAAAAAGAGAAAGGGTTGCTTAATAGCAACCCTTTTTGTATCTGTAATTTAGTTATTTATCTGTCGATGATAAACGGACTATCTACTCAAATAACTCTTGATGAAGTTTTTGAATCGCCAACTTAGACACAGATTCATCTAGCAAGAAGCATAGGTTGTGTGGGCTTGCTCCGTAACAAATCATACGTAGGTTGAAATCTTCTAGAGTGCCGAATACCTGCTTTGCATAGCCTTTGCTTTCGCTCATGTTGTTACCAATAAGAGCAACGAGGCATAGGTCGTGCTCAATATCTACGGAACACAACTCTTCAAGCTCAAGGCGAGCGGCTTCTGGTAACTCAGGAGCACCACCAGAGGTATCGGTTTGATCGAGAGTAAGTGAGACACTGATCTCTGAGGTAGTGATAAGATCGACTGAGATCTTATGTTTAGCCAGGATCTCGAATACCTTAGCCAAAAAACCATAGGCATGGAACATGTTAGCGCTGCGTAGCGTAACCATGGTTTGGTTGCAGCGTAGGGCAAGCGCTCTGAACAGAGGAGAGCTTTCAACTTGTTGACGAATCCATGTTCCACCGAGCTCTGGCGCTTTTGATGAGCCGACAAAAACCGGGATTTGATGGCGTAGTGCAGGAACCAGAGTCGAAGGGTGTAATATCTTCGCACCAAAATTTGCCATCTCAGAGGCTTCACTGAAGCTGATCTCTGGGATAGGGGATGCTTTCGGTGCGATGCGTGGATCTGTGGTGTAGATGCCTGGAACATCAGTCCAGATCTCTAAACCAATCGCTTGTACTGACTCGGCAATTAGTGCAGCAGAGTAATCACTGCCGCCGCGACCTAACGTTGTGGTGTTACCTTCGCTATCGGCACCGATAAAGCCTTGGGTAACGACAACTTGCTGTTGGCATAGTGGAATCAATTTCTGCTGTGCTAAAGCTGCAATATCCTTTAATTGTGGTTCTGCTTTACCGAAGTCATCATTGGTGCGCATCACTTCTCTGATATCAAAACGAACAGCGGGTGTCCCACGTTCACGAATGATCTGAGTCAGAATATGTGTCGACATCAGTTCACCACATGCCACTAGGTGATCGGTGAGTTTGGTACTGGTTTGGAATGATGCGGCCTCTGCAGCGCTCGCAATGTCATCCAGAATACAGTGAACTTCTTTTTCAATGCTAATTGGGTCAGCTAGCTGAGCAAGAATCGTATTATGAATATCGGTTAACTGTGTCACTAGTTCTTGGCGACGAGTTTTATCTTGAACACCATTCGCGAGTTCAACAAGCAGGTTAGTCACGCCAGAGCATGCGCTACTCACGACCAGTTTCGTATTTGAGTTGTTTTCAATAATGGCAGCACAACGGCTCATTGCTTCAAAGTTGGCAACACTTGTTCCACCAAACTTAGCGACATTAAAAGAACCAGCTACATTAGATGCACTCACGATATATCTCCCACGATTTCCTAAAATAAAATTACTGTTGGGTAATCCAACGTCCGATGTTTTTCGAAGAGAGTTTTAGAGCAAAAAAGAGAGGAATTATTAGAATAGTAACCTCAGAAGCTCTTCACCATATAGAAATGGCGACAGTTAACGGGATTCAGCCCGCTCAACCGATAATAAAGGTCCTGCATCCTTTTATTATCTCGGCACTGCTCCCCATGAATGTTTTGTATTGGAAATGCGGTTCCACAAAACACCTGCCTGGGCAGTGCTCCTCTTCTGCTAGATAGCCATTTCATTGAACGTGTTTGCGCAAATAATGTCAATCCGTAACGTGAGATAATTGAAAAATAATTTTAACAATTATGTGACACTGGTTTGACCTCAATACTTATGGCTAATTGCTGAGGTAATCAATTTGCTTTAGGGTGGATTGTTCACAACATTAACGTAAGGGATGTACATGTCTAATTTAACACTCACTGCTGCTATCGATAGCTTTTATCCGCCACACCGAACGTTAATGGGGCCGGGGCCTTCAGACATTTCTCCTCAAGTTTTACAGGCCTTAAGCCGTCCAACCATTGGTCACCTTGACCCGCTATTTATTGCGATGATGGATGAGCTTAAACAACTTCTCAAATACGCTTTTCAGACGGAAAACGAATTTACGATTGCCGTTTCTGCTCCAGGCAGTGCGGGCATGGAAACCTGTTTTGTTAATTTGATTGAGCCTGGTGAAAAGGTCATTGTTTGTCGTAACGGTGTTTTTGGTGAGCGTATGCGCGAGAATGTTGTTCGCTGCGGTGGTGAAGCCATCCTTGTTGATGACGAGTGGGGTAAGCCCGTTTCAGTTGAAAAGGTAGAAAAGGCATTGGCAGAAAACCCCGATGCTGTTGCTGTCGCATTTGTGCATGCCGAGACGTCTACTGGCGCGTTATCGGATGCTCAAGCTATTTCAGCAGTAGCTCGTCAGTTTGATGCATTGTCGATTGTGGATGCGGTGACATCATTAGGTGGTGTGCCATTGTTGGTTGATGAATGGCAACTCGATGCGGTTTATTCAGGCAGTCAGAAGTGTCTGTCTTGTGTACCTGGTTTATCTCCCGTGACGTTCTCTCAACGTGCTGTCGATAAAATGAAAGCACGTCAAGCTCCCGTACAAAGCTGGTTCTTGGATCAGAGCTTGATATTAGGTTATTGGAGTGGACAAGGTAAGCGTAGCTATCACCACACTGCGCCTGTGAACAGCCTATATGCTCTGCATGAGTCGTTGGTTTTATTGAAAAATGAAGGCCTAGACAATGCGTGGTCTCGTCACTATGCGATGCACCAAGAACTTAAAGCTGGCGTAGAAGCTTTGGGGTTGGAATTTGTGGTTGCTGAAGAGAGTCGCTTACCTCAATTGAATGCGCTTTACTTCCCTGAAGGGATTGATGAAGCCAAAATAAGAACGCAGCTGTTAGAAGAGTATAATCTTGAAATCGGTGCTGGGTTGGGCTCTCTGGCTGGGAAGGCTTGGCGTATTGGTTTAATGGGTTATGGCGCTCGAAAAGAGAATGTCGCTTTGTGCTTAAAAGCGTTGCAAGATGTTTTAACATAATGCTAATAAATTGAAGTTTAAAAGAAAAGCGCACGAGAGATCGTGCGCTTTTTTGTGCCTAACCGAAAGATCAGAAATGGTGCTTTAGTTCTGAGAGCTAAACATCACTCAGTAGACGACAGGTTATCTTCTTCTTGTGATACTTTCTTATACTGAACCTTTGAAAAGTCTCGATTTGGGAACAAGAAGCTCGCTTCACTGCGAATTTGTTCTGCTTTGCTGTGATCGCCCAAGCCTTGATACGCGAGAATCAGGTTGCTGTAGAAAGCAGGCCTTGGCTTACTCTTTATGATCTCTAACGACCACTCTATATAAGGCTGGATCAGGCTAGGATCGGCTTTGTAGAGGCCGATATTTAGAAAGGTACTGTACACGTCCCAATCATAGCGATCTTTCCATACTACGGGGTTCGTTACCTGCTTAAGAATATCTGGGTTTTTCGGCTTAGACATTTCAAATTTAGTGAGCACATAATTGGTGTGTAAGGCACTCAGCATGTAAAAACTCACCAAGATAGGAACGACTAAGCTCGACACTCTGAATAGGGTTTTACTGACGATACTAAACGGCTGCTGATAGTGGCGAGAAGCCCGTTGGTCGACCCAGTAAATCAAAATGATAAAGGTTATCCAGTGAATCGCCGAGTGGTAAAAAGGATACTCAAGCTGAGAATGTAAGAGTATCGGTATAAATAGTGCGAGCAGTGCTAGACGTGTTCCTTTCGCTGAGCTTGCTATGCGTGACATCACCAACACTGCAGCAATCAAGATCCCGATGATTGTTACTATTCCGCCTTCAACCCCCCAAAACAGGAACTCATTGTGTGGGTGATCCATTGCAGGAAGGCCGGGATGATAATTTGAGTTAAGTTGATGTTGGCGGGCTGTGTATAGCGTGTATTCGGATTCGAACTTTCCGTAGCCATAACCGGTAAATGGTTTTTCGATCATCATATCGAGCGCTTGTGGAAAGGTATAAGCTCGTGGACTTTCTAAGTTCGTCCTTTTACTTGCGAGGCTATCAGTTGCACTAAGGCTGATAACCGAAAAAGCGACGACGATACCGACGAGCACTGATGCACACCACCCGTAGAAGCGTTTCTTGGTCGAGAACTTGTATAGATAAGGCAGAATGCATACAAATCCAATGACGGCAGCCAACCATCCGGTACGTGATGCGATGATGATCAGCAAAGGTACGGTTAAGGCTGGTGTTAAATAAAGTAGAAGCGACTCGCTAATTTGGTGATTATATTTAGTTGGTTGCCTTGCTAAAAGATACGCTGACAGCACAAAACCAGTAGCAAGAAAGCTTGCCATTACATTCGGTTGTTGGAATATCCCATATGGTCGGTTTGCAGCAGTGTTGTAGCCAAATAGGTTGCCAGGTTCTAATAGGAAATATTGCACATAGCCAAATAGTGCCTGTATAACCACAGCAAGCACAATGAACCACAACATGCGCTGCTTGTGCTTATTGCTGAACTTAAATTGTTGTAGCACGACGAATAATGCAAAGCCCGCCCACAATCCAAGTAAGCGCCCTGATGCTCCTTGAGGGGCGGCATTGCTGTATAAAATCGGCAGTGTGAGTATGATGCAGCTTATCAGAAAGCCAACGGTTAACTTTGAATATTTGAGTGTTCGGTTAGTGGCAAGCTGGTAGAAGCCAATCGCCAACGTAAAGCTAAGAGCTAACCAAGTGGTTGGATTAAAGGATAAAGCAAGGCCTGAGCCTCCAGGATTGGGCATGAAAAAATGCATGGCTATTAAGAATACAATAGCTAGAGAGGCAAGGAATGCCTTGTTAAGCGGAAGCTGAGTTCTCTGATTTTCTAGCTGGGTACCGCTAGTATGTATTGTTGCCATAAATCCCTAACCTTATAAAAACAGAGCTTGTTCCTTCTGAAACAAGCTCTGTTACTTTAACATTTTTCTGTCTACTCGCAGGGCGCTATTTTACACCTACTTCAAATTTAACATAGGCTTAAGGAAGCGAGCAGTGTGCGAACCTTCGACTAACGCCACATCTTCAGGTGTACCTTCTGCAACAATTTCCCCGCCCCCTTGACCACCTTCAGGGCCAAGATCTAAGATCCAGTCTGCTGTTTTGACGACATCGAGGTTGTGCTCAATCACGACAACCGTATTACCGTGATCACGTAATCTATGTAATACCGTTAACAGTTGCTGGATATCGTGGAAATGTAGGCCTGTTGTTGGCTCATCGAGAATGTATAAGGTTTTTCCCGTGTCTCTTTTAGACAATTCACGCGCTAATTTAACGCGTTGCGCTTCACCACCAGATAAGGTTGTCGCTGCTTGTCCGAGGCGAATGTAGGAAAGGCCAACATCCATTAGGGTTTGCAGCTTACGAGCGATAACGGGTACCGGGTTGAAGTATTCACGAGCATCTTCGACAGTCATCTCTAGAACTTCGTCAATGGTTTTACCCTTGTAGCGGACCTCTAGAGTCTCACGGTTATAACGCTTACCTTTACACACATCACACGGTACATACACATCTGGCAAGAAATGCATCTCTACTTTGATGACACCGTCTCCCTGACACGCTTCACAGCGACCACCACGAACGTTAAAACTGAATCGACCTGGCTTGTAGCCACGAGATCGTGATTCTTGGGTACCTGCAAATAACTCACGAATTGGCGTGAAAATACCAGTGTAGGTTGCAGGGTTTGATCTAGGGGTGCGACCGATAGGGCTTTGATCAATATCGATCACTTTGTCGAAATGCTCTAAGCCTTTTATCTTTTTGTGCTGTGCCGGAACCGCAGTGGTTGCACCGTTTAATTGAGTGTGAGCAACTTTAAAGAAGGTGTCATTGATTAGTGTTGATTTTCCTGACCCCGATACCCCCGTAATACAGCTGAACAAGCCTACAGGGATTGTCGCAGTGACATTCTTTAGGTTGTTTCCTTTCGCGCCAACGATCTCGACGACCTTTTTCTTGTTGATAGGCGTTCTTTGTTTTGGTACCGCAATTTCTTTGGCGCCGCTCAGGTATTGCCCTGTTAAAGAGTTCGGATTTTCGATGATGTCTTGCATGGTACCTTCTGCCACCACGTGACCACCATGAACACCTGCGCCTGGACCTATATCGATAACATGGTCAGCGCAACGAATCGCATCTTCGTCATGCTCAACAACAAGTACGGTATTTCCTAAGTTTCTTAGGTGAACCAGAGTTTGTAGTAGACGTTCATTATCACGCTGGTGGAGGCCAATCGATGGTTCATCCAGCACATACATAACACCCACTAAACCGGCTCCAATTTGACTTGCTAGACGAATTCTTTGCGCTTCACCACCTGACAGTGTTTCTGCACTGCGTGATAGGTTCAGGTAATTCAAACCAACGTTCACCAAAAAATGCAGACGATCATTGATCTCTTTCATCACTTTATCAGCAATTTGTCCACGCTGGCCGTCTAACTTCAACTCTTGGAAAAATTGTAGTGCGTCAGCAATACTGAGCTGAACGATTTCTGGCAGTGTGGTATCGCCAATAAAGACATTTCGAGCTTCTAATCTTAAGCGTGTACCATCACAGCTAGAGCATGATTTCGTTGATATGTACTTGGCAAGATCTTCACGCACCGCGCTAGATTCAGTGTCGCGGTAACGGCGTTCCAGCGTATTTAAAATACCTTCAAAGGGGTGACGCTTGACTCGGATATCACCACGATCATTGATGTATTTGAATTCAACTTCAGTTCTACCAGAGCCCTTGAGGATGATCTCTTGAGTTTTCTTTGGTAAAGAGTTGAACGGAGCATAAAGGTCAAAACCATAATGGTCTGATAGCGATGTCAGCATTTGGAAATAGTAATAATTTTTCTGATCCCAGCCTTTTATCGCACCTTCTGCAATGCTTAGGTTCTCATCTAAAATTACTCGAGTTGGGTCAAAATATTGTTGAACACCAAGTCCATCACACGTACCACATGCACCAGCAGGATTGTTGAATGAGAATAGGCGAGGCTCAAGTTCTTGCATGCTGTAGCCACACTTTGGACAAGCAAAATTAGCCGAGAACACGATCTCTTCTTGTTCTTTATCATCCATCCAACCGACTACAGCGATACCGCCAGAGAGCTCTAATGTTGTCTCAAACGATTCAGCTAAACGCTGTTGAAGATCTGGGCGAACCTTAAAGCGATCAACGACAACTTCAATGGTGTGCTTCTTGTGCAGTTCCAATGTTGGTGGATCGGACAAATCACAGGTCTCGCCATCAATACGGGCACGGATAAAGCCTTGAGCCGCTAGGTTCTCAAGCGTTTTAACGTGCTCACCTTTACGTTCTTTGACTATCGGAGCCAAAAGCATCATCTTTGAACCAGCAGGCAGTTCTAAGACTTTATCGACCATTTGACTGATGGTTTGTGCTGCAAGAGGGGTATTGTGATCAGGACAGCGTGGTTCACCGACTCGCGCGTAAAGCAGTCTTAGGTAATCATAGACTTCAGTGATGGTGCCAACCGTTGAACGAGGATTGTGAGAAGTTGATTTCTGTTCTATCGAGATGGCTGGAGATAAACCTTCGATGTGGTCGACATCAGGCTTTTCCATGAGAGATAGAAATTGACGAGCATAGGCCGACAGAGACTCAACATAACGACGTTGACCTTCTGCGTAGAGGGTATCAAACGCAAGTGACGACTTTCCTGAACCTGATAATCCAGTGATAACCGTTAGCTTATCACGGGGTATGGTTAGGTTAATGTCTTTGAGGTTATGCGTACGAGCGCCTCTAATTTCTATTTTATCCATCTCAACAGACCATGTAATTTTAAGTGGCTAAAGTATTACATAGAGTGAGATTTGTGCAAAGTTTTACTGGATAAAAAAACAGTAAACAAAAAAGGGTGACTCAAAGAGCCACCCTTTCTACCAATTTAAACGTTGATTATTAACCCGTTGTCACGCTTCTTTCTTTGTCGAGTGCTTACCTAGTTCGATTTGCTTTTGGTCTTTTTTGTATAGATTTTCAAAGCAGTAGTTTGTTGCTTCGATATAACCTTCAACACTACCGCAATCAAAACGTTGGCCTTTAAATTTGTAAGCCAACACACAGCCTGCTCTTGCTTGTTTTAGCAATGCATCAGTGATTTGGATTTCGCCGCCTTTGCCTGGTTCAGTCTGCTCGATCAGTTCAAAGATATCTGGAGTCAGAATGTAGCGGCCAATGATCGCTAGGTTGCTTGGTGCAGTACCTGGTTCTGGCTTTTCTACCATGTCATCGACACGGAAAAGATCGTCTTTGATCATCTCGCCCGAGATAACACCGTATTTATGAGTTTCGTTTTCAGGCACTTCTTGTACTGCAACGATTGAGCAACGGAACTGCTTGTATAGCGCAACCATTTGAGCCAGAACGCCTTGCTGCTCGTTCACACAAAGGTCATCAGCAAGCACAACGGCGAAAGGCTCATCACCCACAAGTTCACGACCAGTCAAGATAGCATGGCCTAGACCTTTCATTTCGCGTTGACGAATGTAGGTAAAGTTTGCTGCTTCAATCGTCTCACGAATATTGATCAGCAAGTCTTCTTTATTGGTACCGCTAATTTGGTGCTCTAGCTCGTAGTTCTTATCAAAGTGATCCATCAGTGAATGTTTACCACGGCCAGTAACGATGCACATTCCATCCATACCGGCTTCGATAGCTTCCTCTACACCGTATTCAATCAGAGGTTTGTTTACTACAGGCATCATTTCTTTCGGCATTGACTTAGTTGCTGGTAAAAAACGTGTACCGTAGCCTGCTGCCGGGAAAAGGCACTTTTTGATCATGATAAGACCCTTTATCTATAATAATTATTGATTCAACTGATTTGTTGATATTTCTGAGGGCAACTCTAGCATATGTTATGTCGAAATTTCAGCAACAATACCAATGATTACTCGAGCTTCCCTCAAAATTATTGTCAGATTAGAGGCGGAGTGGTTATGCAAGCAAGTTTTGGTTTGCCCATGCAATAGCTTGGACTCTATTTTTCACCGCTAACTTACGGAATATTTGATAGAGGTGGGATTTGACCGTGAATTCGCTAATGAAAAGGTCATCGGCTATTTGAGTATTTGATGATCCTGATTGAAGGCAGCGAATGACTTGGATTTCACGAATAGTTAAATCAACATTGGTTGGGGTCGTATTGGTATTGACCATATTACGATAATAAAACAGAAGTTGATTAGTCACCTTCCTAGGTAGCCAGTTGTCACCATCGATCACTTCTTGAAGACCACGAGCAATCTTGTCCTTTTGTTCAGTGTTGTAAAAGAGTCCTTTTAGTACCCCATAGGTAAGAAGCTCTGAGGTTGGAAGTTGCTGGGGGACATTGAATAAAATGATTTCGTGATTTTTCCACATAACAGTCAGGTTAGGACAAATAACCAGTAGTTGTGGTACCTCTCTATAATCGACGAGCAAGATCCGGTTACTCTGCTTTCTATCAACTAACATTAATTCGTCGGGTGTCATTTTGTAGAGAATAATAGATAAGTGCTTTTCTATCTCCTTTACATGTAGATAGGTATCGTTTGGGTCGATGCACAGAAAGTGTAAAGTGCGAGCGTATCTTGATTTTCTCATTGAAACGTCCTGTTTGAGTGGGATTAGATTCCACGTTGTCATGCAGGCTTTCGCTTCTCTAGCGCCTTGATAGTGACTTGCGTTGAATATCAATTATCAAAGTAAATGAGTGGTTTGTAAGTGGAGAAAAAAGCAACATCGCTCTGAATATCATGATTTGTTACGTTTTTATTCTTTGTGGTGGAGTGAGAATAGGAAGCGATTTATCACAGCAGAAAAGCATGCTATTCTTGTGCGCTAAAATTTTCTGAGACTATGAATTTAGACGGAGCAAATCATGGCTAGCCGTGGAGTTAACAAAGTTATATTAGTGGGTAACCTAGGTAATGACCCTGAAATTCGTTACATGCCAAATGGCGGTGCAGTAGCGAACATTACCATTGCAACGTCAGAGTCATGGCGTGACAAAGCAACTGGCGAACAGCGCGAAAAAACAGAATGGCACCGTGTTGCTCTGTTTGGCAAGCTGGCGGAAGTTGCTGGTGAGTACCTACGTAAAGGTTCCCAAGTTTACATTGAAGGTCAACTTCAAACGCGTAAATGGCAAGATCAAAGCGGTCAAGATCGCTACACAACAGAAGTCGTTGTTCAAGGCTTCAACGGTGTAATGCAAATGCTTGGCGGTCGTGCTCAAGGCGGTGCTCCTGCCCAAGGTGGTATGGGTAACAACCAACAGCAAGGTAGTTGGGGTCAGCCACAGCAGCCACAACAACAGCAGCAACAATACAGTGCGCCAGCTCAACAGCAGCCGAAAGCACCTCAACAAGCTCCTCAGCAGGCTCAACCTCAATATAATGAGCCGCCGATGGATTTTGATGATGACATCCCATTTTGAGGACTGTTTTTAATATATTATAAAAGCAGTATTAAATTGGAAGAAGCCGCGTTCGTCGCGGCTTTTTGTTACCTACAATTCTTAACGCTTTATTTACAACGTCAATTTATAGTATAAGTAGCAATACGGTATAATGTGAGTTGAAAAGGATTTCGTTATTCATGAGATATACCCCGACACTAAAATTGAGCACTCGATTGGTCGCATTTGTCACTGTGATAGTGATCAGTGCGATGTTCATTCTTTTTATTGGTGGCACACTCTCCTTTAAGCGTATTGGACAGGAATATTTAGACCATTATTTGGTTGGCATTGTCGACGTCGTAGATAAAGAGATGGAAGATCCAGATGCTGCGTATTCAATGCAACGTTGGATGCCGAAGATGTTGCAGGCAAGCAATATCGTTGAGATGAAACTCTCGAACCAAACAGGTATCGTTTATCGATTTAAAGATACCTCCCCACAAATTGATCCAAACCGTCTCTATGAGAGAAGCTTCATTTTAGACCGAAATGAAGGCTATCAAATCGAATTTAAAGCACTCCCCCCTTATATTGGTTACAACTATTCGATTGAAGCTATGTGGTCGATTACTTTGGCGGTGGCATTGATCCTTTTCTGTTTGGCTCGCGGTGTTCGTTGGTTAAAAGAACAGTTAATGGGATCAGAGATTTTGGAAGAGCGAGGGAGAATGATCCTTGCTGGGCAGGTTGAGGCTCATTCAAAAGGGGACGAGCGAGAATGGCCATATACGGCAAGTGAAGCGCTTGATGTATTGATTGAAGAGTTGAAAGATGCACGCCAAGAGCGAAGTCGCTTTGATACTTTTATTCGCACCCATACTTTTCTAGATAAGCTCACTGGTACAGCCAACCGAGTACTATTTGATAACAAACTTGAATCTGTACTGCATGAAAGTGGCGCTCGTGGAGGCGTTTTACTGATACGTATCGACGAGTGGGAACAAGTTCGAGATGCCAATGACAAGCAGATCACCGACGGATTTATTATTGAAGTTGGTGAAGTATTGTCGAATATTGTTCAGCGTTATCCCGATGTCATTTTTTCTCGCTATTACGAAGCAGACTTTGCTGTGTTTATTCCGCATCAAGGAACAAAGGATATTGCGACGTTGGCTGCTCAATGTTTAAGGCAATTAGATAAATTGACTCCGCCGGAGCCTTTGGAATCAGATAATTGGTGCCATATTGGTGTGACAATGTATACCGAAGGTGAACGCCATAGCCAAATTATGGATGAAACGGAAACGGCGTTAAAGAGCGCTCAGTTAGAGCGCATTAATAACTGGAGCCGTTACCCAAAAGAAAATAAAAGTGAGATAGACAGAGGCAGTGTTCGCTGGAGAACATTACTTGATAAAGCCCTGCTACCTGAAAATTTAGTAATCTTTGCTCAGCGGTGTTATCTTATGCCGGATTCAGGTCAAGCTAATGAATTGCATAAAGAAATATTTATTAGAATTCAAGATCCAGATAAAGGTCTATTGAAATCTTCTCGCTTTATGTCTGCGGTAGAACAAGTCGGTTATCAAGCTCAAATGGATCAATCGGTTTTGACGGTTTTATTTAAGTCGCTGAAAGTATCAACACAGCCTGTCAATTATTCGGTGAACTTGAGTGTCACTCCGTTTGCAAATAAATCACATTTTAAATGGTTCCGAAGTGAGTTGTTACAGCTCTCTGCTCAGCATCGTTCTCAGCTTGCTTTTGAATTTTCAGAAGGCCATCTAATTACTCACCTTGATTATATGCGACCAGTGGCGAAGATGTTACGAGGGTTAGGGTGTAAAGTGGTGGTTGGCCAAGCTGGGCGAACCATTGTTAGCACTCATTATATAAAGGATTTGAAGGTTGACTATATTAAGCTTCATCGAAGTTTGGTAAAGAAAATCGATCAAAGGCATGAAAACCAACTGTTTGTTCGAAGTCTGATTGGAGCATGCGGTGATTCTCCAACTGAAGTGATCGCGGTCGGAGTTGAGACAAAGCAAGAAAAGAATACCTTGATAGAGTTAGGCATTAACGGTTATCAAGGGAGATATTTCGACGAAGAACAACAAATAATTCCCTTGCCTACTCAAGGGGATAAGACAGTGAAAGCTGAATCCGTTGTAAAAGTCGGTCGAAGAAATCGATGGCGTAAGAGTAATAGTTAAGCATGAATTTTAAAGCGATTTTAGACAAAATAAAGCCAACGAATAATAGCGGTAGTTCTCAAGTTGTCCTTTTGGGCAATGATACCGTTTATATTTCATCGACTGAGTCAAAACCTCAAGTCACCAGTTTCCCTGTGGTTAACGGTGACTGGGAAAGTGCGCTGAAAAAATTGTTGAGCAGTGAATCGCTTACTAGTGATAGCCTTCAGCTAATTGTCTGTGCGAACTACTACCAAACCTATCAAATTGATAAACCGGACATTCCACAGAGTGAATGGTCGGTTGCATTGCCTTTTCTATTGAAAGATCTGATCTCTGAAAGGGTGGCTGATATTACAGCGAGTGCGGTAGCGCTACCGACCTCGAATAAGCTACAAGTGTATGTTTTGCCTAAAAAGCTATTGGACAAGCTTGTAAGCATTACTAATTCAGCACAAGTTGATCTTAAAGGTATTGCTCCCGAAGATGAAGTTTGGGGCTATAGTGCTGGTGAACTCTCTAATTTCATTCTTTTACAACGCAGCCCCAACTCACATTTTAAGCTTGGTGCATTTGTTGAAAACACGGTTTGCTTCCAAAGAACAATCCGCAGTGTTGTCCCCCCATTAACTGGTACCGCATCAAGTGCATTGCAGTTGGATGGTCTAGCTTTAGAACTCCAAAGGTCGATTGATTACCTTTCTTCTCAAATTAAAGGCACCCAACTTCATCAGTTAAAAATATGCTGTGATGAGGAAGATGAAGCTGAATTGCAGAGCGTGTTAAATAGCACATTGAGTTCGACCGTTTCTTTACTTGTTGAAGGTGAGCGCGAAAATTCAGAGAAATGGTTAGTTACGCTCGCGGCTGAAAAGAATGTTTTTAACGTTAATCTCTACCCTGAGCACCTTAAGCCTAAAAAAGAGTATTTCACTCTAGTGAATGTGGTTATGGTTTGGGGGCTTGTGTGTACCTTGTTGCTTGGCAGTTATTGTGTAATGCAGTATCAAGCATCGAGTTTGGATGAAGAGCTAGCAGCTTTACAATATGACTTGAATCAGCTTAACCAAGAAGTTAACCAATTAAATAGTAAGTTGGTTCAACATAAACCGTCTCCAGTGAAAGTAGCTGCGGTTGCTCGTCTCACTAGCGAGATACAAGCGAATAAAGAGGCTTTGAAGGCGGTCGGTCAATACGATGAATCCCAGCAAGTCGGGTATTCTGGTGTTATGAATTCCTTCGCTAAATTAGGGCGAAATGATATTTCGCTTTCGCATATCTACATGACTCACGAGACCCTAAAGCTTCGCGGTTTGGCTCGTGACGCTAATGTTGTTCCAAACTGGATTGGTCAGTTTAAAAATGAACTTAATTTAGTCGGGCGCACCTTTGAAAAGATAAAGATAGGTCGTAATGAGCAAGATGTGGTGACGTTTGAGTTAAGTACTCATAGGGAGAGTGAATAATGCAACTGTGGAACCAGCTTAGCGATAAGTTCCTTGCATTAAGCCTGAGAGAGAAATGGCTACTTTTCGTGTGTGGTCTAGTGGGCTTATCCATGCTTGTATTTACCTTATTGATTGAACCTGCATATCTTGATTTACAAGAAAAGAATGTGAAGTCGATGAGCCTTACGCAGTCAAATCAGAAACAACAAGGTGAATTACTTGTTCTACAAGCCAAGTTGAACAAAGACCCAGATAAAGAAATTGATCTTGAGTTAAAAAAACTATTGGTTGAGAGCCAAGAGCTATCATTTGAGCTCGCTGAAATCGTTGATAGGTTGGTTACGCCTTCTCAAATGGCGCAGTTATTAGAGAGCGTTCTTAATGCAGGTAATGGACTGAAGCTTGAGTCTTTAGAATCGTTACAACCAGAAGCTATTTCGGACAATCAAGAGAACAGTGACAATTCAAAGTACTTTCTCCATCCTGTTAGAATGGAGTTGACGGGTAGCTACTTCGATATTTTAATTTATCTTCAAGCACTTGAGTCACTTCCTGTGAGCTATTATTGGCGCACGTTTGAGTATTCAGTAGAAGAATATCCCAAAGCTCGACTTGTGTTCGAGGTTTACACCCTAGGTACCAGACAGGAGTTTATCGGTGGTTAGAACTCTAGTGTTATCTTTGCTGTTTGGTAGTTCAGTGGTATGGGCAGAACAAGACCCAACTGCGCCATTAGGTTGGCTTTCGCCCCAACAGCAATCAGCATCAGTTAAAAAGGCGCCAGTTCAATATCGTTTACCGTCTCTAGAGAGCATTGTTTGCAAGGGCGATACACCTTGTTATGCGATTATGAATGGTCAGATTCTCGAACAAGGAGAAACGATCAGAGGGTACCGAGTTAAGAACATAGATCCAGAGTACGTCACTCTGCAGAGAAGCTCTAAGCAGTGGAAATTAGAGATGTTCTCTTTAGATGTTAAGAATAATTAAGGTTAGAGTGAAGACATGCGTAAACTTGTAGTAGCAATTCTAGTGTCATCTTTAGTCGGCTGTTCGATGGGGCATAGAGATCCTGTTGAGATAAAAGAGTCTTTAAACGAATCTATTAATGAAGCGAATAGCAAAGCACTTCATGACTTACCTTCGTCGGTACAAGATGACCTTATGCCTCAGCTAAGTTCGGACTCTATGTCTCCGAGTGTGGAAACCGTCAAGCGCTTTCGTATTCAAGCAAAAGGTGTTGAAGCGAGAACCTTTTTTGCAAGCCTAGTGAAAGGTACTGAGTACAGTGCCGCGATTCATCCAAGCGTTGCTGGAAAACTTACTCTAAATCTAACAGACGTGACCTTAGATGAAGTTCTGGCTGTTGCTCAGGATATGTATGGTTACGATATTGAAAAACGTGGCAAAGTGATTCAAATTTATCCGGCTGGTTTGCGTACAGTCACGATTCCTGTGGATTACTTGCAAGTAAAGCGTTCTGGTCGTTCTTTAACGACGATTACTACTGGAACAATTTCCACTTCAGACTCTAACTCGAACTCATCTAACTCGAATTCTAATTCGTCTAACTCGAATTCAAACTCATCAAACTCGAACTCCAATTCGTCTAGCTCCACATCTAATGGTGGTACGGAGATTGAAACGATATCTGAAAGTGATTTTTGGCCGCAGCTTGAAGCGGCAGTCGCTCACTTAATTGGTTCTGGTGATGGGCAAAGCGTTGTGGTTACGCCACAAGCGAGTGTGATTACGGTACGTGCTTACCCCGATGAAATCCGAGAGGTTCGTGAGTTCCTTGGTATTTCTCAGAAACGTCTGCAGCGCCAAGTTATCTTGGAAGCCAAAATCATGGAAGTGACACTTAGTGACGGCTATCAACAAGGCATTAACTGGACCAAGATGTTTTCGTCGAACGGTACTAACTACACGCTAGGTATGGGTTCTATCGTTAAAAATGCAGCCGGTACGATCATCCCAGGCAAACTACCAGGCATGGACCCAATCGGTACCGCTTTAGGTGGTCAATCTAACCTCGTTGTTTCTGGTGGCAGCTTTGAAGCAGTATTGAGTTTTATGGATACACAGGGTGACTTGAATGTGTTATCTAGCCCAAGAGTGACAGCAGCTAATAACCAGAAAGCGGTTATAAAAGTGGGTATAGATAAATATTTCGTGACGAATTTATCAAGTTCGGTCGGTAGTGGTGATAACGCGAATGTTGCCCCTGAAGTTGAGCTAACCCCGTTCTTCTCCGGTATTTCTTTGGATGTGACGCCGCAGATCGATGATAAAGGAAATGTGTTCCTGCATGTTCACCCCGCAGTGATTGAGGTGGAAGAGGAAGTGAAAGAGCTTAATCTTGGCTCAACAACTGGTGTTGTGACGCTGCCGTTGGCTAAAAGCTCTATTCGTGAATCTGACTCCGTGATTCGAGCGCAAGATGGTGATGTGGTAGTTATTGGCGGATTGATGAAATCAAACACCAGTGACATGACTTCAAAAGTTCCATTTCTTGGTGATATCCCAGCACTCGGTCATTTGTTCCGTAATACCAGTCAACTCACTCAAAAAACTGAACTTGTTATTCTATTAAAGCCAACGGTTGTAGGTGTAAATACTTGGCAATCAGAAATGGAGCGTTCTCGAGATCTTTTACAAGAATGGTTCCCTGATGAATAGTAACCACTCACTTTATCAATGCAGATTGGTAGTGAATTACTAAGCTAGGTCGTCTTATGTATCAAGCTCATTTTGATTTTGAACAGTTACCATTTACGTTAACGCCGAATACCGATTTTTTTTATGGTTTAGCACCTCATTTTGAGGCAATTCAAACGGTCATTTCGGCGTTAGAAATGGGCGAGGGGGTAGTTAAGGTTACAGGGGAGGTCGGCACAGGCAAAACCATGGTGTGCCGAATGTTGGTCAATCATCTCAATGATTGTACTGCTTTAATCTACCTGCCTAACCCAGTGCTATCTGGGGCTGAATTACGACAAGCCGTGGCTAAAGAGCTTGGTTTGATTACCGATAATGAAGCCACCTTAGTGGATAACATTCAACATAAACTTATTGAATTGCATAACTCAGGCTTACGAGTGGTTGCGATTCTTGATGAGGCTCAGGCTTTGTCAGATGAAGCTCTAGAGACCTTAAGGTTGTTTGGTAACTTAGAAACTGAAGATAAAAAGCTGCTGCAAATTGTTCTATTAGGGCAGCCGGAATTGGATGCTCGATTAGAGGCTTATCATCTAAGGCAATTTCGTCAAAGAATCACATTCAGTTCGACACTGAGGCCACTGACTCTCGATGAAACAGTGGCTTACATTGATAACCGGATCGCTAAATCTGGTGGCAAATATGCTCCCTTTAGCCTGAGCCATAAAAAAGCGATCTGGCGCTCTTCTTTGGGGATCCCAAGGTTGATTAACCAGTTGTGTCATAAAGCTTTGTTGCTTGCTTTTAGTGAAGATAAGAAAAATATAGAAAACCAACATCTCTTTGCTGCAATGCATGAAACATACGATGTGTGTAAACCTAAATTTAAAACGCCAATGCTGTGGGGTTGGAACTAATTATGAGCGTCATTAATAACGCCTTGTCTGAATTGGCAAAAAAAGAGTCAACAGCATCGATTGAAGCTGCGGTGGTACCTAAAGTAAAAACACGCTCTCCATTGGTTTGGGTGGTCGCAGGTTTTACCCTTAGCTTGGCCATGGGGGGCTGGGCTATATCACAAGGCCCAGCTGTCGATAACTCAATATCAACTCGAGATATACAAGTTTCCGTTATTGATACTTCAGAAGGCAATTCAGAGGGTAGTCCTGAAACGGCCATTACTCAACCTGTATCCTCGCCGACTAAGAAGTTAGTGACGCTAGATTCAGCGAACCTTTCGGCTCACAACACGACGATACTAAAAAGTGCTCAAGCTAAATCGGATTCAGTCATTGCATCAACTCAGTCAGTTACAAAGCCTAAAGTAAACCCTGAATCTCAAGCCACACCTAAATCTCAAAGCGCACCTAAAGCTCAAAGTATACCTAAAGAAAAAGTAGCAAAGCCAATGCTTGTTGCTAGCGTGGCTAAAAAAGATCCCACACCAGTATCTAATCAACCTGAAACGTCTGGCGATTCAGAAAGCAATGGAATGTTGATTGAGCAGGTGGAACTAACGCCTGAACAACTTTCTATTAATGCTCAAGGCCGAGCTCAGAAGGCTCTTGATGCCAACGACCTTTCTGGAGCGTTGAAAGGTTATAACGAAGCGCTCCGTTATGATCCAAGAAATGAAGATGTCCGTCAGAAACTAGCAATTCTCTATTTTGGTAAAGGTGATACTCGCAAAGCGTATGAGTTATTTCAGTCGGGTATCAAACTCAATATCAACAGTGAAAAACTGCGCCTAGGTTTATCGAAGCTACTTGTGAAAGCCAATCAAGCGGAAGCTGCTTTGAGCCCATTAATACACTTACCGCCTAGTCCAACTCAAGACTACTTAGCAATGCGTGCTGCATTAAGTCAAAAGTCTCAGCAAGAAGATATTGCACTAGAGAGCTACCAAAAATTGACTGAGGTCGATTCAGATAATGCTCGCTGGTGGTTAGGTTTAGCGATTCAGCAAGAACGTCAGCTTGATTTCATAGCTGCAAAGCAATCATACCAAGGAGCATTGGTTAGAGTTGGGATCTCATCTCAGTCGCAAGGCTTTGTACGTGATCGTTTAAAAATAATCAATGCTTTAGAGGAGAGTAGCGATGCAAATTAGATTAAGAAAAAGGCTCGGTGATTTGCTCGTAGAAGAGGGCATCATTACTGAAGATCAAGTTGAACAAGCTCTGGCTGCTCAAAAAAGGACAGGCCGTAAGCTTGGTGATGCACTGATCGAGCTTGGCTTTTTATCAGAGCAGCAAATGCTCAGTTTCTTGTCGCAACAGCTTGCTATTCCTCTTATTGATATTAGCCGAGCTAATGTTGACGTCGAAGCTGTGCAGCTTTTACCTGAGGTTCATGCTCGCCGTCTTCGTGCTTTGGTCATTGGGCGTCAAGGTGACACATTGCGTGTTGCAATGAGTGATCCTGCCGATCTGTTTGCCCAAGAATCATTGCTTAGCCAACTAGGCGACTACGCACTCGAATTTGTCGTCGCACAAGAGAGACAATTGGTTGATGGTTTCGACCGTTATTACCGAAGAACCAAAGAGATTGCCTCATTTGCTGAGCAGCTTCATGCTGAGCATAAAGTTAATGAAGCCTTTGACTTTGATATCGCTGAAGAAGACAGCGACGAAGTTACGGTCGTTAAGCTAGTAAACTCGCTGTTTGAAGATGCTATTCAAGTTGGTGCGTCTGATATTCATATTGAACCAGATTCAAACGTATTACGTTTACGTCAGCGTATTGATGGTGTCCTGCATGAAACGTTGTTGAATGAAGTGAATATTGCTTCTGCACTGGTTTTGCGTTTGAAGCTGATGGCTAACCTCGACATTTCAGAGAAACGACTGCCTCAAGATGGTCGCTTTAATATTCGCGTTAAAGGTCAATCGGTCGATATTCGTATGTCGACTATGCCAGTACAGCACGGTGAGTCAGTGGTTATGCGTTTGCTTAATCAATCGGCTGGCCTACGTAAATTGGAGTTGTCAGGCATTCCGAGTGATTTGCTCGTTCGTCTTCGTCATCAATTACGCCGCCCACATGGCATGATTCTCGTAACCGGGCCTACGGGCTCAGGTAAAACAACGACTCTATACGGTGCGTTAAGTGAATTAAACGAACCGGGTAAAAAGATCATTACCGCTGAAGACCCTGTAGAATACCGTCTTCCTCGTGTGAATCAGGTTCAGGTAAACCCTAAGATTAACCTCAATTTCTCAACGATTTTGAGAACCTTCCTACGTCAGGATCCGGATATCATTCTTATTGGTGAGATGCGAGATCACGAAACCGTTGAAATTGGTTTGAGAGCGGCACTTACTGGTCACTTAGTGTTAAGTACTCTGCATACCAACGATGCAGTAGACAGTGCACTGCGTATGATGGACATGGGGGCTCCGGGTTATCTGGTAGCAAGTGCTGTTCGAGCCGTGGTCGCACAGCGGTTAGTTCGTAAGGTATGTACTGATTGCAAGGTTGATGATGAGCTGGATGAAGCGCGTAAGCAATGGTTGAGTGTTCGTTTCCCAAACCAGCGAGGTACGCCATTTATGAAAGGGCGTGGTTGTCAAAATTGTAATTTGACAGGCTACAGTGGTCGTATTGGTGTGTTTGAAATGTTGGAGCTCGATCAGCCTATGATGGATGCGCTTAGAGCCAATGATGCCGTTGGTTTTGCTCAAACGGCAAGGCAGTCTGAAAATTACAAACCGCTGTTAGCTTCTGCGATGGAATTGGCCATACAGGGGGTTGTGAGCTTTGATGAGGTAATGAACCTTGGCGAAGGCGATGCTTCTGGTGCCACTGATCCAATTTATCTGTAGGGGTAGAGTGATATGCCAACTTATCGTTATGTAGGTCGCAGTTCTGATGGCAGTCAAGTGACAGGCCAGTTGGATGCAAATACCGAAGATCTTGCTGCTGACAGTTTGATGAGTAAAGGGATCATTCCAACTTCGATTAAACTTGGAAAAAGTGGCGGTTCAATCCTGGATATGGATGTATCCAGTCTGTTCTCCCCGAATGTGCCTTTAGAGGTGTTGGTTCTGTTTTGCCGACAGTTGTATAGTTTAACTAAGGCGGGTGTTCCGCTATTAAGATCGATGAAAGGGTTAACTCAACATTGTGAAAATAAGCAACTGAAAGTAGCACTTGAAGAAGTGGTCGCTGAACTTACAAATGGTCGTGGATTAGCGGCATCGATGCAAATGCACCCTAAGGTATTTAGTTCATTGTTTGTATCGATGATCAGTGTTGGTGAGAATACAGGTCGTTTAGATCAGGCATTGTTACAACTGGCTGGATACTACGAACAAGAGGTTGAAACTCGAAAGCGAATCAAAACGGCAATGCGTTACCCAACGTTCGTGATTACTTTTATTACAATCGCTATGTTTGTCTTGAATATATTCGTGATTCCTCAGTTTTCGAGTATGTTCGCGCGTTTTGGGGTCGACTTACCACTTCCAACTCGTATTTTAATGGGGATGTCTGAGTTCTTTGTTAATTACTGGGGGTTAATGCTTGGATTAATCTTTGGTCTTGTTTTTGCTTTTAAAGCATGGGTTAAGACAGATAAAGGGTGGGAAAAGTGGGATCGGCTGCGCTTAAAAATGCCAGTGATTGGTGGGGTGGTCAATCGAGCTCTATTGTCGCGCTTCTCACGTACTTTTGCTTTGATGCTAAAAGCAGGTGTACCGCTTAACCAATCGTTATCGCTATCGGCTGAAGCTTTGGACAATCGTTTTTTAGAACTTCGTGTTCAAGGTATGAAATCGGCAATAGAAGCGGGAAGTACCGTTTCTTCTACCGCGATTAACAGCGAGATTTTCACACCACTCGTGATACAAATGATTTCTGTGGGTGAAGAAACGGGTCGTATTGATGAGTTGCTGCTTGAAGTTGCGGATTTTTACGACCGAGAGGTTGATTACGATCTAAAAACGTTAACCGCTAGAATTGAACCTATTCTGTTGACGATCGTTGCGGGAATGGTGCTGGTTTTAGCTCTGGGTATTTTCTTGCCAATGTGGGGAATGCTGGATGCAATCAAAGGTTAGGGGATGCTGAATAACCTACAGCGCTCACGTTTTGTTATTTGGGTTGCGGTTATTCTTTTTCTCGTTATGGGATTGCTTTCTGTATGGAAAACAGTAGAAGAAGAAGCAACGAACACGGCATTAATCGTTGCGAGCAAGCGAATTCTTGAGCAAGCGAATTTGTTCAAACAGCAGTATTTGTTATCTGGTGTGGCGCAAAAGAATGATGCGAAACCGCCAAAGACTTACAGCAGAACGGGGTGGGTTATGCCAATTCAAGACTCGGCTCGAAATTGCGGTTATTGGTTGGAGCAATTATATCCTAAGGGGCGTATTTTAGGTCTCAGCTCTCCAAACATTGAAGACAAAAGTGATAACATTCATTTTCATTGCCGTTATCATTATAGTGATAAGTATCAGATAGATATATTACTCAAAAAAGAAAGATTTAGTGTCAAAGTCAATATATTGGCCTTGTGAACGTATTGGCGCTGTTTTTATGGTTTTATGCATGGTCAAATGTATAATGCGCATTAGCAATTAGATGAGTAGGTAGAAAGTGCTTAAAAATCAAAAGGGTTTCTCCCTAGTCGAGTTAGTCATAGTGATTGTTGTTGTGGGTTTATTAGCTGTTGCAGCTTTACCCCGTTTCTTGGATGTGACAGACGAAGCCAAGAAAGCCAGTATTGAAGGTGTCGCGGGTGGTTTTGCGACAGGCGTACTTTCAGCAAGAGCGCAATGGGAAGCAGAAGCTCGTCCATCAGAAAGAATTGGTGTTGAAATATACAATACTGTAAATTACGATGGTGTTGATTTTTGGCTAACCAGATCAACAAGTAGCAATGGAAGCACTAATTTTAGAGACGGCTACCCATGGTCTATAAACACAAATTCAGCTTCAGCTCCGTCTAATGATGTGACTGATGCTTCGTGTGTCGATTTAATGGAAAATCTACTTCAGAATCCTCCTAAAGTTGGAACATTAACCAATGTGGCTAATGGTTCGAATTACAAATATTCAGCGCAAGCGGATAATAGCAATGACTACTGCACTTACGTTCAATTGGAAGGCGGTACTCAGCATCAATTCGTTTACGAGATTAGAACTGGTCGTGTGACCGTAACACTGCAGTAAACCTGCGTTTAAATATACATAGAGAGAAAAGACTATGAAAAAACAAAGCGGTTTCACCCTAATAGAACTAGTGGTGGTAATTGTTATTCTAGGTATTCTTGCAGTTACTGCAGCACCTCGTTTTTTAAATTTACAAGGTGATGCTCGTACGTCGTCACTGCAAGGCCTGCGTGGCGCAATGGCTGGCGCGACAGGTATTGTGTATGGCGGTTCGGCAGTTGCTGGAGAAGAAGCTTTAGGGAAAACACAAGCTGACGGTGATGCTAATACACCACCACTATCTAATGGCGTTACTACTCACTTTGGCTTCCCTACAGCTAATACTGCTGGTATTGAAGCTGCTGTCACTGGTTTAACTGGTACCGACTGGGTTGCTGTAGCTGTGAGTTCAACAGGTGTTACTCCCACTTCTGTTGCATACTCATTTGCGGGAACAAACCCACTGCAACCAAGCAATGGTTTTGTATACGATGCAACTACACCTGCTAATAACAATGGCTGTTTTGTCATTTATGTTGAAGCTGCCAATGCCACAATACCTGCATTTGTTGATGTTGTCACTACTGGTGCGAATGGCTGTTAATAGTATTGTCATGGAATATCAAGGCCAGCATTGCTGGCCTTTTTTCTGTCTGAAATTCACGTAAGCAACAAAGACAACTTCCTTTCCCTGAGTTACACTTAATCTTCAAACTATCAAATATTTAGCGGATTGGATTTCGGTGAATCAATTCAATAGAACATACAGAAGCATCGGGTTTCAGCAACAAGGTTTTACTTTAGTCGAGCTAATCATTGTGATCTTGTTGATCGCGATTGTCTCTGCCTACGCTGCTAGCCGTTTTTCCGGAAGGGATAGTTTTTCTGCCTTTGCTGCTCAAGAGCAAGTAACTTCTGTTGTCCGCCAAGTTCAAGTGAATCGTATGCAGTCCAATGTGGACCTTGGGGCCGTCGTTGGAGAGAGCAATTTTATTCTCGCTATCGTTGGAAATTGTATCGGCTCGGAAGTGAGCTGTACCGCGCGAAGCCAAGCGCGGAGTGATTGGGTTATGCTCAACGGAGTTAACTTAACGGCTGCATCTGATACCACTCCCGCTATTCCTCTATCTCTAGTTAACTTTGATTTATTAGGTAACCCTACAACAGGTGAAACACCTGCAGGCGTTGTCGTTAACGTTGCAGCTGGTGTGGTGATTACGATTACTTCAAATGTGAATACCTGCCGTGTGGAAATTAACGCGCAAGGTTATGTCGAAAATGGGGTGTGCTCATGAATAGTATTCATAAATCACCTGTAAAAGAACGTGGTTTTACATTAATTGAAAGTGTGATTGTGATTGTGGTTATGGGGCTCGCGATGATGACCATCATAAACTTTTTAGCGCATCAGGTTAGTCGATCTGGTGATCCTCATTATCAGACTCGTTCAGCCGCGCTAGGGCAAAGTGTGATGTCGATAATTCTTGCTCGAGGGTTCGATGAAAATAGTGACTTTGGTGGCGGGGAACTTAGATGTGGTGAGGGGGCTGCTGTCGGTGTTAATTGCACAGCTGAAGCGAGATTGGGCCCTGAAGAGACTGATATTGCCCTATACAATGATGTCGATGACTATGATGGATGTTGGGAACCCGATGCTGATGTCGCAAACCTCTGTCGAGATTTAAACGAACTTATTGGCGAAGATGGCGCAACAACCTACAACAACTACCGCCTAGATATTGATGTGACGTACCAAACTGTCGATCAACTAAAAAGAATCAACCTAACGATCTCGGCCTCAAATTATCCTCCTATCGTGCTGGATGCCTATCGAGGGAATTACTAATGAGAAGGCAAGGTTTCACTCTTATTGAAATGATTATCACCATGATTGTTGGTAGCATTTTAGTTGTAGGCATTGCTGGGTTTGTTGAGTTAGGTGCGCGTGGCTATGCGGACACCGTAGATAGGCAGCGTTTACAAACTCAAGCAAAGTTTGTCTTAGAAAAAATCACTCGTGAAGTGCGTCATGCTGTACCTAATATGTTCAATCAGAATGCTGTTGTCCCTGGATCTCGCTGTGTTTCATTTTTCCCTATCGTTACCTCTGGTATTTATGCGATGTCGGGCGATGATATTCAATTTGTCACGGCTGATAATGCACTGACGGCCGCTGTTCTAGTCCCGTTATCTTTAGTGATAAATCCTACAGAAGCGGCGCCGACCAATAATATTTTCCCCTTAGCTACTGTAACTGCAACCAATAATACTTTCTTGCTTGCTAATGAGTCTGTAAACCTTGTGGGTAATTCGGTTTCAAATCGACATTATATTTACAATCCTAATGGCCGCGTCACCTATTGCATTGTGAATGGCCGAGTATGGAGAAGTGAAGGTAATGGCGCGCTAATCCCAATTTCGGATACGGGAGTGACTGGGGATTTAGACTATCAACCCGCAAATGTTCAGCGTAATGGTATCGTCCATCTTGAGTTTGAATTTAGAAACCAAGTCGGGGATGAACTGACCAATTTCCAGCAAGACATACAGGTGATCAATGTTCCTTAAAAAAAGACAAGTCGGAAGCCTGTATATTGTCGTCATCTTTGTCTTGGTGGTGATGGGTTTTCTGGCGACAACCTTAAATCGCATAGAGTGGTCCAATCATGACGCACATACAAAAGATGTGATTGGTACTCAAGCCCATCTTTTAGCTCATTCGGCAATAGAGCGAGCCTTAATGCAGATATATCCACCTAGAGCCAACACAACGGTTTCATTTGATGTGGCTGCAGAGTGTGCAAACTTGAATGGAACAGCAATGAACTTCGCAACGACAATTACATGTGCAGATGTTCAAATAACGTGCTCACCAACAGGTGGTCAACTTGTCGATAGTTCTCAGTTATACACAGTAAGAGCGGTCGCAATGTGCGGAACGGGTGTGAATTTAATGCAACGTAGTCAAGATGTGTGGGTGAGGGGAGTAATATAAATGCGCCTACTTAGTAGAGTTAGCCTCGTATTTTTTATTCTTTTTAGTGTGTTGTTTCAAACTAATGCATTGGCTAATCAGTGTTTATCTAAAGGGGCATGGGTAGATGCTCGAAATGGTTTTTGTTTCACTTTTCAAATTGATTCTGATGGAAAAAATCGTGCTCGTTTGGAAGGAACTTACTATTTCCCAATTTGGACCGATGATACTGTTTATCAAGGTTATAGCTCTAATGTTTATGAAAGAGACTATGTATCAGAAAGAAAACAAAGAACTTTCCAAGTTAAATTTACACGAACTTCAAATTATAATGCTAGGCATATTAAAGGCATAATTACCTACTCTGTTGATGGAGTAGTAAAAGGTTCTCCTTTTGCGATCAATTTGTCTCAAAAAACAGGTGTTGATAAATTTTACCCATATTTGAGATTGAACTTAAAAGGAACACAATTTTACGATAGCGATAAATATTGTATTAGTAGTGGTAGCTGTGGAGCATTACCTCCTCCACCCGTAACAAAATTTGATGATGCTCGCTTTGAGTTCGGTCGTTTGGACTCAGCCAACTGTAAAGCTAGCGATTGCACGATCACCTTCAATAAAACCTATAGAACGACTCCATTGGTATTTCTTATGCCAACGATTGATCCTGTTAATCCTGATAGTGATGCGCCTGCAACACTTTCTATAAAAAACATCAGTTCAACGCAAGCGACATTCCACCAAGAAGTTGCTCCTCAACACTGGAATTACAATCTTGCTTCAAAACCAATGTCTTCGATTAGTTACCTTGTGGTTGAACCCGGCACTATAACATTCAGTGATGGACATAAGGCAATTGCAGGTTACCTCGATACCAAAGCGTATCAAGCGCATGGAAAAAAAAGCGATCCTAAGTGGGAGTCAGTCCCTTATTCAAGGTTTAGCTCACATCGAATAGGGGATGATGATCCCGTTGTATTTGCTCAGATTAATAGCTCGACGAACCGATGGTTAACTGCCGGCATTGATGACGTAAATCAAACGAGTGCCAAATTCTATTTAGAGCTGACTCGTGTGGATACAAATAACCCGCCTTCTCAGCCAGAAAAAATAGCGTTTTTAATTTCAGATGAACATGATGGCACGTCAAACGGAATTAATTATGAGTTTGGCCGCATTTCTCTTGATGATGACAGCGGATCCTCAAAACCTATCCTTAAATCTTGTAATGATATGCATGATCTTGAAAACGAATATCAGTCCCTACCTGGAATTGTCGCAAGTAAAGTCACCCGTAAAGGAGGCCAAGGTGGTTGGTTGAGACTTTGTAGCGTGAAGCATAACGGCAGTGACGATAATGACTATCAAGTAGGACTTGTTGTTGATGAAGATCTGTCTCTGAGTGGTTCAAAAGGATGGAGGTCTCATACTGACGAAAAGATCGGGTACTTTGCTTTTCAAGTCAATAAGCTCCCTAAGTTTACGAAAAACTACTGTTCGGCTTTTCCTTCTGCAGTTCAAGGTTGGAGAAACTCGTCAGGTAGCAGTATTGAGATGTGGAACCAATCTAAAATTACCAATGCGTTATTGGAGGCTGGCCAAAGAAAGGTCGGGTTTGGAAGTGCTCAATTTGGGAATGCAGTGAAATGTGATGGGATATCGTGTACTAACGATCCCACAAAGCAAATTGTACAATCTAAACTGGATGATTTCCTGATAACAAATTCAGGTAGTGATATCTGGAATACAACAAAAACGTTAACACCTTTATCTCAAAAGAGCTTATCAATTGGTCAGTCAACCGTGACACTGACTGCTGGCGACTACTATTTTAATTCTTTGAATATCAATACCCACTCTTCCTTGAATATTCAAGGGAAGGTGATTATTCATACTCGATACTTAAATTTATCGAATAATTCAAGGATTAATAATTCAGGTAATGCAGATAACCTTGTAATAGTTGGGTATGACCCTACTAAAGGTTCATCTGGACAAACGTGCCCTGCATATGGTTGTGAAATGGATTTATCCAGTCAATCACAAATCAAAGCATTGATTTACAGCGAGGGGGAGGTTCGGTTATCTAATGGATCACATGTGTACGGTGCGGTTACCGTTCGTGACCTTCATATGAGTGGAGCATCTCAGATTACCGGGGAAAGCCAATGTTTTTCTGAGCCAGAGTTGGTTATTACTCCAGGCTCTAGCTCTGGGTTAGCTTGTACCGGTATTCCTATAAACTTTAAGTTGGTCGATAAAATAACCAAGCAACCTGTCAATAATTACACTGGGACGCTTGATGTTACCATTCCAAATAACAGCTCGGGTGATGCGTGTTGGTTAAATTCTGATAACTCCTGCTCTACGTCATTGACTCATGATTTCGTCGCAGGGCAGATGGCTACTTACACCAAATCCCTGTCAAGTATTGGTCTATCTCCGGTTTCAATTTCTGCTTCGATTCGAGGGCAAAGTAACATAAGTGCAACAGGTGGACCTTATCAATTTGTACCTTATGGATTTAAAATTGAAGATAAACAAAGGGTTGATGGAGGTAAGGGGCAGGTTGCTTTCCGAACATTTGAGACCGAAGTTACCGCAGTGGCATCAGGAGCGGCTAACCCAAGGGCGTGTCAGAAAATATCGGATTATGATGGAGCTAAATCGCTTTATGCTTCCTATGAGCAGATAACTCAAGGCAATAGTGGTTGGAATAATGAGCTATTTCTCAATTCGTATAGCATCAAGGTCGGTAGTTCACCTTTAAATGGAACCAAAGTGAACAATATTGCCTTTAAAAATGGTGTTGCAAAACTGACTTCTCAATACTGGTCGGCTGGTCATATAAAACTTCATTTGGCAGATGCTGACTGGCAGCCCTCGAATCAATCTATACCCAATTGGAAAGGCTTACAGAGTTCTATTGATGTGTATGTTAGGCCATTTGCTTTGGTGAGTTGCCAAGATAACTCCGGTGTACCAAATGCCCCATTCCCTTCCGGTAGCTCAACAGGAGGAGCTTCATTTATCGCTGCAGGTGAAACCGCTTATTTAGCCGTTAGTGCGATTGCTTGGGAGCCTAGTGCTGATCGTAATAATGACGGTCTCATTGACAGTTCATTTTCGGGGGATTTATGTAGGGCTCTTTCAGTATCTGGCTTTGATGATGAAGTTGTGTATGTCAATTATGCTCTTGAAAGCCCGAGTAATGGCCATAATGGCGTATTAAGCGTTGGTAATAAAAACAGTGGTGATGAATTGTCACCGCAACCTATCCCTGCTGATATGTGGTTGAATGGCTACGCGTATAAGAGCTTAGCTTGGTCTGAAGTAGGTAGCATTAAACTATGGGCAGACAAACCGGACTACCTGAATGGGATGACGGTGCCAGGTTATAAAACAACCGCTGGTCGTTTTTATCCTAAATATTTTCAAGTGGTGAACAATGCGGTGTGGGATTACCCGGGGAATCAATCATATGCATACATGAATCAGCCTTTTGACGGCGTTACATTTGATGTGGAAGCACTGAGTCTACAACTCACTGCGGTGAAGAACTATGGATATTTTAATCCAACAATTACCGCTAACTTTGCTTTGTATGAGGCTAACCCTGTTTTTGTCAGTCGTTTTCATTCTGGGACTCCGAGTAAGTCGTGGGCTTCCGCCTCGGATAAGAGTATTGGCACATTTACGCTACATGAGAATTCGCCTTCTACTAACTGTGCTAGCGAGTTGTGTTGGGCTAAAGCATCATCGGTTGATGGCTATGAGGATGGACCATTCAATACCGCGGTAAGTGCAACCTCGACGATTTCAATTGATGCTGTGGGGAACAACGTCGATCCTATTAGCTATCACTATAATGGTACTCCTCGATTACTAACGGTTCAGCCTACTATTCGATTTGGTCGCGCTGTAATAGATAGCGTTGGTGGAGTTGCTGGTGGTGGTATGAATATACCGCTCCGCATAGAGCATTGGACCGGAACAAGTTTTGCCACTCATGAAGGTGATAACTCGACGAATTTAGCCGGTATAAATACGGAAGGTGACAACCGAGATATCTGGGTTGAAACGGGAGCTACGGCCGCTGATGTAAATCTTTTAGGGGGCGGTGGTGTTGTGAATGGTATATCTAACTCTATACAGGTTGTTCAAGCGCCAATAGATCCAGAGGTTAGGCAACAAACACAGGTTTGGTTGGAGCTAAATAGCGGTGTAAATGCCGCTCCTTGGCTCCGTTATCGCTGGCAAGATCCTAACCGGGTGGAAGTTGCTGGTGAAGAAGATCCCTCAACAGTAGTCACCTTTGGCATCCATCGCGGGAACGATCGTGTGATCTACCGAGGTGAAAGTGGCTTAATAGGTCAGCAATAATATGATTTTTTGGCTGTTAAGTTAGGAATCTGTAAGAAATTGTGGGTTTCAGTCCATGTTTATACTTCAATGCCTTGCCGTGACAGCAAGGCATTGGTACATTTAGTGCAATTTTTGTCTTCTAATTCTTGCAGGATGAGCGAAGAATATGTTTAAAAAGCTTCGTGGCATGTTTTCAAACGACCTATCGATTGATTTAGGTACTGCCAATACCCTTATATATGTAAAAGGCCAAGGCATTGTTCTTGATGAGCCTTCAGTTGTAGCTATCCGCCAAGATCGTGCGGGTTCTGCAAAGAGTGTCGCTGCGGTTGGTCACGCTGCTAAGCAAATGCTTGGCCGTACGCCTGGTAATATCTCAGCAATCCGTCCAATGAAAGACGGCGTAATTGCTGACTTTTACGTAACGGAAAAAATGCTTCAGCACTTCATTAAGCAAGTGCATGATAACAGTGTTCTTAAACCAAGCCCTCGCGTATTGGTTTGTGTTCCTTGTGGTTCAACGCAAGTTGAGCGCCGTGCAATCCGTGAATCAGCACTGGGTGCTGGTGCTCGTGAGGTTTACCTAATCGATGAGCCTATGGCTGCTGCGATTGGTGCAGGCCTACGTGTATCTGAGCCAACAGGTTCAATGGTGGTTGATATCGGTGGTGGTACGACTGAAGTTGCCGTTATCTCACTAAACGGCGTGGTTTACTCGTCTTCTGTACGTATCGGTGGTGACCGTTTTGATGAAGCTATCATCAACTACGTTCGTCGTAACTACGGCAGCTTGATCGGTGAAGCAACAGCCGAAAAGATCAAACACGAAATCGGTTCTGCTTACCCAGGCGATGAAGTCGATGAGATTGAAGTACGTGGTCGTAACCTTGCTGAAGGTGTTCCTCGTAGCTTTAGCCTGAACTCAAATGAAATCCTTGAAGCGCTTCAAGAACCTTTATCTGGCATCGTATCTGCAGTAATGGTTGCACTTGAACAGTGTCCACCAGAGCTTGCCTCTGATATCTCAGAAAACGGTATGGTACTGACAGGTGGTGGTGCACTGCTTAAAGACCTTGATCGCCTGCTAACTGAAGAAACGGGTATCCCTGTTGTTGTGGCGGAAGAGCCATTAACGTGTGTTGCTCTAGGCGGTGGTAAAGCTCTAGAGATGATCGACATGCACGGCGGTGATCTTTTCAGCGAAGAATAGTATCTAGTGTTAGGCTCTTTTCTTATCTAGTTTTATGTCAAGAGCCTAACACCTTGTCTATAGGATCAAATGTCGCTCTAGGACCAAATATAGAATGAAGCCAATTTTTGGTAGAGGTCCCTCTCTACAATTGCGCCTGTTTTTTGCTGTAACATTATCAGCCAGCCTTATGCTGGCTGATAGTCGTTTAGATGCATTCTCAAATGTCCGCTATCTATTAAACAGCATGGTTGCGCCAATTCAGTATGCCGCTAATTTGCCTCGCACCATGTTTGATGGCGTATACGACCGTTTTAGTACTCGTAAAGGGCTCATTGAATCCAACCATAATATTAAACGAGAAGTCTTGCGACTGAAGAGCGAGTTGATTCTGCTTGAGCAATATCAAGAAGAAAACAAGCGCCTTCGCAAGCTATTAGGCTCTCCGTTTATTCGTGATGAGAAGAAGGTCGTCACAGAGGTTATGGCGGTGGATACTTCACCATACCGACATCAAGTGGTGATCGACAAAGGTCAGATTGATGGAGTGTACGAAGGTCAGCCTGTGATCAATGAAAAAGGCATTGTTGGTCAAGTCACTTTTGTTGCTGCTCATAATAGTCGTGTTTTGCTACTGACTGATGCAAATAACGCAATTCCTGTTCAGGTTATTCGTAACGATATACGTGTTATTGCTTCTGGTAATGGCATGATTGATGAGATCCAGTTAGAGCACATTCCAACCAGTACAGATATCCAAGAAGAAGATCTGCTGGTGACATCTGGACTTGGTGGTGTATATCCAGAGGGTTACCCAGTCGCTTATGTGACTGCCGTTGATTATGATCCGAAGCGTGAGTTCGCCGTTATTAAAGCAGAACCTGTAGTTGAGTTTGATAAGCTCAGATACTTGTTGCTTGTGTGGCCTGATGAAAATAAACAGATGCAAGCAGAACAATCCAGTATCGAACAAGCATTGTTAGAAGGTGAAAATGGCCAATAGCGTTTTAAGAAGCAAAGTCGTAATTGGCTGCTCATTTTTGATAGCACTTATTCTACAAACGATCCCTTGGCCGGGTAGTTTAGACCTATTCAGGCCATCTTGGTTATTACTGGTTACCTGCTATTGGGTTTTAGCGTTACCTTACAGAGTTAACGTTGGTAGTGCTCTAGTACTGGGCTTATTGTGGGACCTTTTGATCGGTTCGACTCTCGGTATTAGAGGCATGATGATGGCAATAGTAATGTACATTATTGCAATGAACTTCCTCGTGATTCGAAATATGGCGCTATGGCAGCAAGCGATAATCATTGCAGCCTTAACAGTGTTGTTTGAAGTGCTGATATTCTTTGGTGAATATTTGATCCAAGATGTCGTTTTCAATCCGTTATCGCTATGGAGCGCATTGATAAACTGTATACTTTGGCCTTGGATGTTTTTATTAATGAGACGTGTACGTCGCCATTGGCATGTAAGGTAGAGTGACGATGGAAAAGAAACATTTAGTTTTGGCATCCGGCTCTCCACGCCGCAAAGAATTGTTATCTCAACTCGGTTATGAGTTTTCTGTCCTTGTAACTGATGTCGAAGAATGTAAACACGCTCAAGAAACCGCCGAAGAGTACGTTAAGCGACTATCTTTAGATAAAGCCTTAGCTGCGTTGTCTTTATTGAAAGGTAACCCTTCTGAAAAACAGCATGTTGCTTCTGGTTCTGATACTGTAGTTGCTAGTTCTCTTGATTCTGAAACAGTGGTTCTGGGCTCTGACACAGTCGTCGTAAGCCAAGGGCAAGTGCTCGAGAAGCCAATAGACCTTGCTGACTCTAAGCGTATGCTTACTCAGTTAGCGAATGATCGTCACCAAGTGATGACGGCAGTTTCTGTTGTATCGGAAGAAAAACAAAAGACAGAAATCATTATTACCGACGTATGGTTTAAACCCCTCAGTGAAAAAGAAATAGAACAATACTGGCAAACAGGGGAGCCATGCGATAAAGCTGGTAGCTATGGGATCCAAGGTTTGGGCGGACGCTTTGTTACCCGAATCGAAGGTAGTTATTACGCCGTTGTCGGCTTACCTTTATTTGAAACGGACCAGCTACTGCAAGAATTCTTATAATTACTAATCTGAGGTGCACCATGAGTGCTGAATTGTTGCTGAACGTGACCCCGAGTGAGACTCGTGTGGCCATGATTGAAGGGGGAGCTCTTCAAGAGATCCATGTCGAACGAGATGCTCGACGCGGGATCGTAGGAAATATCTACAAAGGACGTGTAAGCCGTGTTTTGCCTGGAATGCAGGCGGCATTTGTGGATATTGGCCTTGATAAAGCAGCTTTTTTGCACGCCTCTGATATTGTCCCCCACACTGAATGTGTTGCTGAGAATGAAAAGAAGCAATTTCAGGTTCGTGATATTTCAGAGCTTGTTCGCCAAGGGCAAGATATTGTCGTTCAAGTGGTCAAAGATCCTCTTGGTACCAAAGGTGCCCGTCTAACCACAGACATTACTTTGCCATCTCGTTATCTGGTATTCATGCCGGGCGCAAGCCACGTTGGTGTTTCTCAGAGAATTGATAGTGAGTCAGAACGCAACCGCCTAAAAAAAGTCGTGTCTCGTTACTGTGACGAGCACGGTGGCTTTATCATCCGCACGGCAGCAGAAGGCGCAGATTCAAATGAGTTGGCGCAAGATGCCGCATTCTTGAAGCGATTATGGCTAAAGGTGTTAGAACGTCGTGGTAAGCACAAAGCTCGTACTCGCTTGTATGGTGAGTTGTGCTTAAGCCAACGTATCTTACGTGATTTTGTCGGTACTGAGCTGAGCAAGATTCAGGTCGATTCTCGTCTAGAATATGAAAATCTAAAAGAGTTTACTTCTGAATACGTGCCTGAGCTAACAGACAAGCTTGAGTTGTATGAAGGTGATAAGCCTATCTTTGATATGTACGATACCGAGAACGAAATTCAACGTTCATTGGATCGCAAAGTCGAATTGAAGTCTGGTGGGTATCTGATTATCGACCAAACAGAAGCGATGACAACCGTCGACATCAATACTGGTGCCTTTGTTGGTCGTCGTAATCTAGAAGAGACGATTTTCAATACTAACGTCGAAGCGACACAAGCTATTGCTCGTCAACTTCGCCTTCGTAACTTAGGCGGCATCATCATTATCGATTTTATTGATATGCTGTCTGAAGAACACCGTAAGCGAGTACTAACTTCTTTAGAAGCTGCATTAGACAAAGACCGTGTGAAAACCAACATTAATGGCTTCACACAGCTTGGTTTGGTTGAGATGACTCGTAAACGTACTCGTGAAAGTATTGAGCATATTCTGTGTTCTAGCTGCCCTGCTTGTGAAGGTCGCGGTAGCGTGAAGACAGTTGAAACCGTTTGTTATGAAATTCTTCGAGAGATCACACGAGTGAATCGCGCGTATGACGCCGATAAGTTTGTTGTTTATGCGGCGGCTGCCGTTGCCGAGGCGTTAGAAGGCGAGGAATCTCACGCGCTTGCTGAGCTTGAAGTGTTTATTGGTAAGCAAGTTAAAATCCAGGCTGAGCCTCTGTACATACAAGAGCAGTTTGATGTTGTTATGATGTAATGGATATTTTGTGAGTTCAAGCGTTACTCTGATTCTTCGTACATGTTTATGGTTAGTGGTTACTCTCTTAGTAACACTAGCCATTGCTGTCACTACACTGCGTGTAGCCTTACCCAATTTAAATAAGTATCAATCTGAAATTGAGCTTTGGGTAAACCAACATTCCGGTTTTGAGTTTTCTATTCAAGATGTGGGTGGTTTTTGGCGTAACACTCATCCCTCTATTGCTCTGCAAGGTGTTAAGGCTAGCCTTCCCAACGCAGAAGATGTAGCTTTCTCTGTTGAGCGTGTTGAAGTTGAGTTTGACTTGATTCAATCGGTCGTGCAGATGCGTCCTGTCGTGGCCGATTTGGTCATGAATCAAATGTACCTCGACATCCGCTCAATTGATCTATTTGCCGGGCAAAACGGTAAAGATGTACCTAAAGACCCCGGCTCTTCCAAGCGAGTGATGCAGGAGCTGGACAATTTACTTTTAAAAACTTTGGTGGATGTGACCGCTAAAGATTCCTCTCTTCTATATCGAACTATCTCTGGTGAAGAACGTCAGCTTGATCTCGAAACTTTAAAATGGCAAAACTCAGGTAAACATCACCTTGCGGAGGGTGTAGTAAGTATTAAAGACGCTAACCTCAACTCTTTGTCAGTAAGTGCTAACTTTGTTGATGGTGGTTCTTTAACTGATATGACGGGCGAGTTTTATGTCAGCGCGGATAGTATCTCAGTAATGCCTTGGTTAACTCGTTATATGCAGGCAGAATCCGGCATTGAGACGGGCACGGTGAGCTTGAATAGCTGGCTAACGCTACGAAATAGCAAGCCAGTTAGCGCTTATGTTGAGGTATTACCTTCAGAACTGACTTGGAATGAAGATGGTCAACATGACTTGATGCTTGAGTCGGGTGTTTTTAAATTATCACCAATTGATGGTGGATGGCAGGTAAATGGTCACTCACTAAATCTAAGAACGGATGACAGGCCTTGGCCTGAGCTTGATGTCGCTTTCAAGTGGAATAAAGGCCCGTGGGAACTTAATGTTTCTGAACTTGATGTTGAAACCATTACCCCGTTGATCAAGTTGATGCCAGATTCTTCGCAATCTACCCAAATGATCAATGCATTGGCTCCGGGCGGTATCGTTTCAGACATTCGCGTTGCGATGGGCTCTGGAATTGAAAGCTTGCGTTACTCTGCGAACTTTTCCGATTTGGCGATCGAACAATGGGAGTTAGTCCCTGGCTTTAGCCAAGTATCAGGGCATGTGTTTGGCTCGGCTTCGGAAGCGAAAGCCAGCTTATATGTTATTGATGATGTGTTTCCTTATGGTGATGTTTTCCAAGCGCCTCTGAATATCAAACAAGGTCAGGTTGATATTGTTTGGCAGCAAGATGAAAACGGCTGGAAACTGTGGTCGGACAAAATCACTGCAGCCACGCCAGATTTACAAGTACTAGGCGCATTTCGCTTGGACTTTCCAAATAACGCTAGCCCTTACCTTTCTTTTTATGGTGAAGCGGACGCTTACAACGTCGGTGAAACATGGCGCTATTTACCGACATTGGCACTTGGCCAAGACTTAACCGATTACCTTTCAACGGCGATTCAAGCGGGTAAGGCCGACACCGTTAAATTACTCTGGCATGGTGAATTAGCCCAATATCCGTACACCAATCATGATGGCATTTTCCAAGTTTGGGTTGGCTTAGAAGACGCTAAGTTCAGCTTCGATACCGCGTGGCCATTGATAACCGACCTTCAACTTGATCTGTTATTTGAAAATGATGCGATGTATTTAGACTCTCGCTCCGCTCAATTGATGGATGTGGCGGCAGATCGAATCACTGGTCGTATTCCTTATTTAGGGGAAGGCGGTCATATCGAAATTGAAGCTAAAGCAACGGCGTCTGGTAATGCAGTTCGAAATTACATGACTGCTTCGCCACTCGTAGATTCTGTGGGTGCTGCGTTAACTGCGCTTAAAGTGAGTGGTGATGTCTCTTCTGAGTTCCAGCTTAATATTCCGTTTGATTCTGAACAAGAACCTAGAGCGTGGGGATATGCAGATCTGAGTGGTAATCATGTTGAGATTGAAGCTCCACCAATGGTGCTAGAGAACACCACTGGTCGTATTGAATTTGATAATGATGTCGTGACAGCAAGTGGTCTTGCAGCTGATTTGCTTAATCAAGGTATCTCGGTTGACTTTAAAGGTCTTAATGATGGACCTGGCTATGCAGTGGATCTTGATGTGTTAGGTGATTGGGACGTCAATCCTCTAAAGCCGTATGTCGGAGAGCAGTGGTTAAGCCGTTTGTCGGGTCATGCACAATGGCAAAGCCAGATCGATATTCAACTTAATGATATTGGTTTTACTTACCAACTCGACTTACAGTCAGACCTCAAATACTTAGCGAGTGATTACCCATACCCATTAGCTAAAAAGTCATTAGAAAGTGGCTCGGCAAGGCTACAAGCCTCGGGCAATCAAGAATCGATTACCGCGCGTCTGCAATTGCCGAGCACTAAATACCAAGCTGAGATTGATATTTCCGGCGATGTTCCTGAATTAACGGCGACCAATTTAGTCCTTGGTCGTGGTGGCTATAAAATTAGCCCCGTGGTAGGGCACCATGCCTTGATTCGTACCGATAAGTTCAATGCCGATGACTGGCTGTCAGTAGTCATGGAGCCAGTGCAACCATCGGATGCTGTCCTTAGCCAGATGAACACGCCAACCATTCCAGCGCCACGTCGCATCACCTTCGAGAGCAAAGAGCTGATCTTAGGTGGTATTTCTTGGAATGATGTTGATTTTAGCGCTCGAAAAAATAAGCAAGCATGGCAAATGGAAGTGTCTAGCCAAGAGCTAGAAGGAGATATTAACTACCTGCCACCTTATGATTTGACGGTTTCATTGGATCGCCTGCATCTGTTTGTTCCTGGGTGGAGTGACAAGAAAAACCAAGATCAACTGCTACAGCGTAAGGCGCAAGAAGCACCATTGATCTCTGAGTTGGATAGAAAGCTCCATGATGCGATGCCGAATTTGACGCTGACCTTGAACGACTTCTGGCTTCAAGGCTATAAAGTTGGCAAGGTTGATGTTGAAATGGCGAGAAAGGAAGACCGCATTGAGTGGAATAAGATTCAGGTGAGAAGCGGCGGAAATAAAGCGGATATCAGTGGCTGGTGGGAACTGCAAGGCGATAAGAGTCATTCATCGTTAACTCTTGATGTTGAAGGTGAAAACAACAGTGAGTTAATGGAGCGTTTCGGTATTACTTCCGGGATTCAAAAAGCGCCCTTTGAGTTAGAAGGTCAATTGACTTGGGATGGTTCGCCTTGGGGGATCAAAATGGATACCCTTGATGGCAACGTTAAAACCCAATTTGGTAAAGGTATTATCTCGGATGTGAGTGGCGCAGCTCGATTACTGGGGCTGTTTAGCCTAGATTCGATTATCCGTAAGATGCAGCTCGACTTCTCGGACGTATTTGATAATGGCATGGCATTCAACAGCATCACAGGAACTGGCGAGATTCAAAATGGTATCTTTCTGACTAACGATCTGAATATGGATGCGGTCGCCGGTGAGATGAAAATAAAAGGGATCGCCAACCTCAATACACGCGAGGTCGATGCTGAAGTGAACTTCACCCCAGATATCACCTCCGGGATTCCAGTATTAACGGCTTTTGCGGTAACGCCTCAAACAGCGCTATACGTGTTAGCGGTGACTACGGTTATTTCTCCGGTTGTTGAAGTCTTTACCCAAGTTAATTATTCGGTGAAAGGGCCGTTGGATTCACCAACAGTGAGCGAGCTTTCTCGCAGTTCTGGAGAATTCCAGCTACCAGAAAAACTCAGAAAATTAGCCGAATAAGCCTTAAATTAGCCAAATAAACCTTAAATTAGCCGAAAAAAACTTAGTATCCTAATCAGCTAATATACGGTGAAATGCTGATTTCTGAATCATAATGAATGGAGGAGCGATACACATGGATTGTGTTGGGTTGATTCAAATGACATCAGGCCCTCGACCTGACTTGAACTTTGATTATCTTGCTCAAGAAGTAGCAAAGTGCAAAGAGTTGGGGGCTAAGTGGGTTGTGTGCCCTGAAAATGCGTTAGTCTTTGGCAGTAAAGCCGACTATCACCAGTATGCTGAGCCTCTAAATGATGGCCCACTGCAAAAGAAAGTCTCTGAGCTAGCAAAGCTTTACCGAATTTGGATTGTTATTGGCAGTATGCCGATAAGCACAGCTAAAGGCGTGACTACCACAACTTTGGTGGTTGATGATTTTGGTTGCCTCGTTGCTCATTACGACAAGCTACACATGTTTGATGTGGATGTCGCTGACGCACATAAGTGCTATCGAGAATCGGATATTTTCACGCCCGGTGACCGAGTGGTAACAACGGAAACGCCTTTTGGTCGCTTAGGTTTGAGTATTTGTTATGATGTGCGCTTTCCGCACTTGTATTCAGAGTTACGCAAGCAAGGTGCACAAATCATAGTGGTACCGGCAGCTTTTACCGCAGTAACAGGGCAAGCTCACTGGGAAGCATTATTAAGATGCCGCGCGATCGAAACACAATCGTGGATTATTGCGGTAGGGCAAGGCGGAAATCATCCTTGCCAAAGAGAAACATGGGGACACTCAATGGTGGTTGATCCATGGGGACGAGTGGTTGCACAGCTAGACCAAGATCCTAAAAGTATGGTGGTTGAGATAGACACATCCAGTTGCGAATCAATCAGGCAAAATATGCCAATCGCGCAGCATTCTCGATTTACCAATCAATTTTAATTACAAATAAGAGCCATTTATGAGCATCAATCAAATTGAAGAAGCGCTACTGAACCCAACAGGGCTGACGGAGCAAAATATCGCAGATACATTGGCGAGCATTGCTACCCGCCAAATTGATTATGCTGATATCTACTTTCAGTCAAGCTGGCATGAATCTTTAGTGCTAGAAGACAGCATTATTAAAGACGGCTCTTTCAATATCGATTGTGGTCTTGGTGTACGAGCGGTCTCTGGTGAAAAAACCGGTTTTGCTTACTCTGACCAAATCCAATTGGATGGCCTTAAACAGAGTGCAATCGCGGCTCGCGGTATCGCTAAGCAAGGCCAAAACGGCAAGGTACAAGCTTTCAAGCGCAACTCTAACCAAGCTTACTATGACGCGGTAAACCCGCTAGCAAGCTGGGAAAAGCAGCAAAAGACAGAATTGCTTAAAGCGCTTGATGCTTACATTCGTACTAAAGAGCCGATGGTAACTGAAGTATCGGTAAGCTTAAGTGGTGTACATGAGCAGATGTTGGTTGCGGCAACTGATGGTACTTTCGCTGGTGATATTCGCCCGCTGGTTCGTCTATCAATTAGCGTACTTGCACAGAAAGGCGATCGTCGTGAACGTGGCAGTGCCGGTGGCGGTGGTCGTTTTGGTTACGATTTTTTCTTAAGTGATGCTAACGGTTCTCAAGTTGCTTACCAGTTCGCTGATGAAGCCATTCGCCAAGCATTAGTTAACCTTGAAGCGGTTGCTGCGCCTGCTGGTGCAATGCCTGTGGTTCTTGGTTCTGGTTGGCCTGGTGTTCTACTGCATGAAGCGGTAGGCCACGGCTTAGAAGGTGATTTCAACCGTAAAGAGTCTTCAGTATTTTCTGGCAAGATCGGCGAGCAAGTTACATCAAGCCTATGTACGATTGTTGATGACGGCACATTAACGGATCTACGCGGTTCATTGAACGTTGATGATGAGGGTGTTAATGGTCAGTACAATACGCTAATCGAAAACGGCATCCTAAAAGGTTACATGCAAGATAAGCTAAACGCTCGTCTAATGGGTGTCGCGCCGACAGGTAATGGTCGTCGTGAGTCTTACGCGCATCTTCCAATGCCACGTATGACGAATACATACATGCTGCCGGGCGAACACACACCGGAAGAGATCATTGCAACGGTTGAGAAAGGCATCTACGCACCGAACTTCGGTGGCGGTCAGGTTGATATCACATCAGGTAAGTTTGTGTTCTCAGCTTCTGAAGCGTACATGATTGAAAACGGCAAGATCACTCACCCAGTGAAGGGCGCGACGCTGATCGGTTCTGGTATCGAAGCAATGCAGCAGGTGTCTATGGTCGGTAATGACCTAAGCATTGACCGTGGTGTTGGTGTTTGTGGTAAGGCTGGTCAAAGTGTACCAGTGGGTGTTGGTCAACCAACATTGAAACTAGACTCGCTAACGGTTGGTGGTACTGAGTAATTCAGGTCAGCAGCACGAGTTAATTTCAAAATCTCTCGTCATAAAATAGATTGAAAGCGCCTCTATTGTGAGGCGCTTTTTGTTTATAGGTTACTGGTTCAGTGAGCGCGCAGAGTCTACATGTTCTCTTCCGCGAACTCAGCCAGTCGGCTACGCACCACACCATTGAGGTGGATGTTGGCACTGCCTTCGAAGTTTTTAAAACGCTCGACCATGTAGGTGAGCCCCGAGGTCACAGGAGTTAGGTAGGAAGAATCTATCTGCGCTAGGTTTCCTGAGCAGACGATCTTGGTTCCTTCACCACAACGGGTGATGATGGTTTTGATTTGTGAAGCGGTGAGGTTCTGACACTCATCCAAAAGCACAAACGCATTCTGAATTGAACGGCCACGCATAAAGTTAATCGATTTGAACTGGATGTTAGCTTTATCACAGATGTACTTCATTGAGCCTTCGGTGCAGTGATCATTCTTGTGCAGCGCTTCCAGTGTATCGGTCACTGCAGCTAACCAAGGCAACATCTTCTCTTCCTCTGTACCCGGAAGAAACCCTATCGACTCACCTATATCTGGGGTGTTTCGGGTTACGATGATCTTATCGAACTGCTTACGCTCAATGGTTTGTTCAAGTGCAGCTGCCATGGCTAACAGCGTCTTACCACTCCCCGCTGCGCCTGTAAGAATCACCAGATCAATATCAGGGTCGAGCAGGGCATCGATCGCCATGCCTTGATAAACGTTTTTGGGTGTGATGTCCCATGCTCTGCGATTCATTAGTCTTTCGCGACTGAGGTCTCTTAGTGTAATACTTTCAGTTTCAATCTCTTCGACTCGAGCGGCAAAGTCACTTTCTTCGTCAATCACATACTGGTTGAGAAAGGTTGGCTCGAACGGCGCTCTTGCTAAGGTGTGCAGCGTCTTTCCGCCTAAACTTCTGCTCTCGACATTATCGATACCGTCCCAAAATGAGCCTTCCAGTTGTTGGAAGCCTTTGGTGAGGTATTGGATATCATCAATCAATTGGTCGGTTTGATAGTCTTCAACAAAACGGACACCAGCGCCTTTGGCTCGTAAACGCATGTTGATGTCTTTGGTGATAAGAACCACTTCTCGTGGCGCGCGTTTATTTTGAAGATAGAGGACTGCGTTGAGGATTCGGTTATCGCCAGCTTTGTCATCGGCGAAGGCTTTGATACTTTCTTGAAGTTCGTAGTCAGCGAGTATTGAAATACTGCCAGATGCGTTTATGTCTTTAGAAAAAGGGATGCCTTCCGATATTTGGTCTGGTGTGGCTTCCCTGAATAAGTCTTCGAGCGTTCGAATCGCAATTCTCGCATCACGAGCAACATCTCTTTTACTGTCTTTGATTCTGTCGAGTTCTTCTAGCACTGTCATTGGGATAACGACATCGTGCTCTTGGAAAGAAAATATAGCGAAGGGTTCGTGAAGTAGGATATTGGTGTCTAAAACAAATAGCTTCCGGTTGGTCTCGCCCATAGCATCTCCTTGCCGACGTGCGGCTTGCCTTGCATTCATTGAACGTAGATTAAGCTCATATAAAGGTTAGTATCTGATTCTAGTGATAGTCAACAACTCACCTAAACTTCATTTGAGAGCTGCATTCTGCTCTCCATAGAATAACCATGATTTTTTGACAGTTTGATTGCACTTATGAAAACAGAAAAAAAGTATGAAATCGTCTCCTTTAGGCGTGACCTAAATCACAGCATCGAGTAAGATTAGCGACCTTTTTCTGCACCATTTTCTCAAGATATTTATTATTAAGAGCGCACTTAAAAAGTGGCTGCAAACTAGGCATTTTTGGCTATATTTTTAGTTCAAGAGCAATAACGTTCTTGTTTGAAATTGCAGTTAGAAAGACCAAATTCCAACTATAAGATTGAGGTAGTCGATTCATGACATTTGCTTTGGGGCAACGCTGGATAAGCGATACGGAGAGCGATTTAGGTTTAGGTACCGTTGTAGCAATGGATGCTCGCACAGTGACAGTAATGTTTGCTGCGTCAGAAGAAAACCGCGTCTATGCACGCACAGATGCTCCCGTAACCCGAGTGGCGTTCAATGTAGGCGATGTCATCGAATGCCAAGAAGGTTGGTCTTTATCTGTTGAAGAAGTTATCGAAGATAAAGGGCTACTGACTTATTTGGGGACTCGTGAAGATACTCAAGAGACAGAGGTGACTCTGCGTGAAATCTTTTTAAGCAACCAGATCCGCTTTAACAAGCCACAAGATAAGCTGTACGCAGGTCAAATCGACCGTATGGATAACTTTGTGCTGCGTTACCGTGCACTAAGCAATCAATATCAACAGCATAAGAGCCCAATGCGCGGCTTGTGTGGTATGCGAGCGGGCCTGATTCCTCACCAGTTGTACATTGCTCATGAAGTCGGTCGTCGTCACGCTCCGCGCGTTTTACTGGCTGATGAAGTTGGCCTAGGTAAAACCATAGAAGCGGGCATGATCATCCACCAACAGGTGTTGTCTGGCCGTGCTGAACGTATTCTGATTGTGGTTCCTGAAACTCTACAACACCAGTGGTTAGTAGAGATGATGCGCCGTTTCAACCTGCACTTCTCTATCTTTGATGAAGAGCGTTGCATAGAATCTTTCGCAGAATCAGATAATCCATTCGATACACAGCAATACGTTCTGTGTTCTTTGGATTTCCTACGCAAGAGCCGTAAGCGCTACGAGCAAGCACTTGAAGGTGAGTGGGATTTGTTGGTTGTCGATGAAGCACACCACCTTGAGTGGAGCCAAGACAAACCGAGCCGCGAATACCAAGTGGTTGAAGGATTAGCTGAAAACACGTCTGGTGTATTGCTACTGACAGCGACCCCTGAACAGCTTGGTCGTGAGAGTCACTTTGCGCGTCTGCGTCTGCTTGATCCTGATCGTTTTTACGATTACGAAGCTTTCGTTGAAGAAGAAGACCAATATGCGCCTGTTGCTGATGCCGTAACGGCATTGTTCTCTGGCGTGAAGCTTGAAAACAGCGCGAAGAACCAAATTACAGAACTTCTATCTGAGCAAGATGTTGAGCCTCTATTCCGCGTTATCGAAGGCGACAGCAGCGAAGAAGAGCAAGCGTTAGCTCGCCAAGAACTGATTGATAACCTTATGGATCGCCATGGTACAGGTCGTGTTCTATTCAGAAACACGCGTGCTGCAATCAAAGGCTTCCCTAAGCGTAATGTAAACCTACTGCCGATGGACATTCCAACGCAGTACACCACCTCGATGCGTGTATCAGGCATGATCGGTGGCAAGATGGCACCTGAAGCTCGTGCAATGAAGATGTTGTACCCAGAAGAGATCTTCCAAGAGTTTGAAGGTGAAGACTCAAGCTGGTGGCAGTTCGATTCACGTGTGAACTGGTTGATTGAAAAGATTCAAGACAAGCGCAGCGAGAAGATCCTAGTGATCGCGTCACGTGCGAGTACGGCTCTGCAACTGGAACAAGCTCTACGTGAGCGTGAAGGTGTGCGTGCAACGGTATTCCACGAAGGCATGTCGATTCTAGAGCGTGATAAAGCTGCGGCTTACTTTGCTCAAGAAGAGGGCGGCGCTCAGGTTCTTATCTGTAGCGAAATCGGTTCTGAAGGTCGTAACTTCCAGTTTGCTAACCAGTTAGTGATGTTCGATCTTCCGTTTAACCCGGATTTGCTTGAACAACGTATTGGTCGTTTGGACCGTATCGGTCAGCTTCGAGATATCGACATTCATGTCCCTTACCTAAAAGGCACATCGCAAGCGATTCTAGCGCGTTGGTTCGATGAAGGTTTGAATGCATTCGCAGAGACTTGCCCTACTGGTCGCATGGTTTACGATAAGTATTCTGATGTACTGATTGAAATGCTGGCTTCTGGCAACACCGAGCAGCTTGATGAAGTCATTGAAGAATCAGCGAAGCTCAATCAAAGTCTGAAATCGGATCTAGAAAAAGGCCGAGATCGCCTATTAGAGATGCATTCAAATGGTGGCGATAAAGCCCATGAGATTGCAGAGAAAATTGCTTCTACCGATGGTGATACTAACCTCGTTTCTTTTGCTCTGAGCCTGTTTGACACCATTGGTCTGAACCAAGATGACAAGGGTGAAAATGCACTAGTTGTGACACCTTCTGAACACATGATGGTGCCAAGCTACCCAGGCTTACCTTATGAAGGTGCAACGATTACGTTTGACCGTGAAACCGCGCTTTCTCGTGAAGACATGAATTTTATTAGCTGGGAACACCCAATGATTCAGGGCGGTATTGATCTGCTATTGAGTGAAGGTGTCGGTGCGTCTGCGGTATCTCTACTGAAGAACAAAGCGCTGCCAGTGGGCACTATTCTGCTTGAGTTGGTTTACCTTGTTGATGCACAAGCGCCAAAGCGCAGCGGTATCAGCCAGTTTCTGCCTAAGACGCCGATTCGCTTGATGATGGATGGTCGTGGTAACGATTTATCTGCTCAGGTTGAATTCGATAGCTTTAACCGTCAACTAAGCCCGGTAAACCGTCATTTAGCGAGCAAGCTAGTGAACTCGGTACAAGGTGAGATTCACAAGCTAATCGAAGCCGGTGAGACGCATGTACTTCCGAAGGTTGAAGAAGTTCGTCAGCAAGCTCAGAAAGATATGCAAACTAACTTGAACGGTGAGTTAGAACGCCTACAAGCGCTTAAAGCGGTTAATCCTAATATTCGTGATGAAGAGCTAGAGGTTATCGAAGCTCAAATCAATGAACTAACTGGTTACATCGGTAAAGCTCAGGTTCAGCTGGATTCGTTACGCTTGATTGTGGTTTCTCACAACTAGTTTTGAATTAGCTAAATGCTTTAACGAAATAAGGCCTTCATTACGAAGGCCTTATTTGTATCTGTAGTTTGGTTAAGAGTTTGGTTAACAGTTTGGCTAAGAATTTGGAGAGCAGATTACATCAACCATTTCCACCAAACGAACAGAGCTAAGAAGCCAAATAGGTAAACAAGGCCTGCCACAGACAACCATTTTAGTTTAGTGCCAATCGCCAACGCTTCAGGAAGCTTAGTTTTGCTTACTAAGATGAAGTTAAGCAATGCGAAGAATGGCGTAGTAGCAAAGGCAAGCACCATCGCAAAATCAAGCATTGGCATCAGTGCTGCGCTGAAGAACATCACAATTGCGAGTGCCGCGAGAGAGACAATGATGATCCAACCTTGCAGTATTCTTGGGCTCGATTCCTTTTTCAATAATAGGCGCTGTGATTCGGCAAGCACGCGTGAGTAGCCATCGATAACGGTAATGGTACTGCCAAAAATACAGAAGAAGGCGATAAGAGCGATCAGTGGACGAGACCATTCACCAATCGTAGAAGCGTAGATGCCGACCAATTGATGGGTGAAACCAACACCAGAGCGAGACAGTTCAACGCCTGTTCCGTGAAGTACCAGTGCACCTAAAGCAACGAATACCAAAGCAAGCAGTGCCGTACCAATGTAGCCTACGTTGAAATCGAACAGTGCAGATTGAGCGGTCACTTCTTGTTTCTCTTTTTGGCTTTTTAGCCACATAGAGGTGATGCTTGATATCTCGATAGGCGCGGGCATCCAACCCATAGTGACAACGATAAAGCCAATAGCTGCCAATGACCAAGGTGATGGTGGAACAAAAGCCGCATCAGGTTCAACTGGAGAGCCGATAGCAATAGCGACTGCAGCCAAGGTTGTGAAGGTCAGGATCGCCATGATCGCTTTAGACAGTGTGTCGAGCGCGCGATAATGGCCAGCGAATAGAATGATCAAGCACGTAGCTAAAACGATCATGCACAATGTGCTGGTGGCCAAATCAAAAGGAATAAAGTAACTCAGTAAGCTTGCACTGAATAGCAGTAAGGCTGCGGTATTTACCACGGCGGAAATGGCACTTAGTATCGAAAAGATAACAAGGTAAGGTCGACCGAGGTTAGAATATCCTTCCACCAAGCTTTGCCCAGTACCAAGGGTATATTGGATGCCGGCTCTAAAGAATGGGTACTTAAATACGTTAACTAAAAGAATCAGTGCGGCGAGCTGCCATCCATAAATAGCGCCAGCTTTCGTTGAAGCGACTAAGTGAGATCCACCGACCGCAGCAGCGGCCATCATGATTCCTGGGCCAAGAGATTTAATCAGGCTTGAAAGTGGTGCGGAGGTTGGTGTTGAGGTGGTTTTAGCCGTACTTTCCATCGTTTTTCCTTTGAGGCTTAGTTCTTATTTTCCGTTACCTTATCAATACCATGTTTCGTAATTTCGTCAACTTTTATGTACAAAAGTGTTTAAAATTGTATTTTTTAATAAACGAATCGACCATGAGTTATTTATTAACCAGTAATTAAGAGGCTCTAATGGCGTTAGAACAGTACACACCACCACGTGAACCGTGGACTGATATTATCTATCAAGATGATGATGTTCTTGTGGTGAACAAGCCAGCAGGCCTGCTTTCGGTGCCGGGGAGACTGCCGGAGCACTACGACAGTATGTGGAGTCGGTTGGTTGTCGAATTTCCGGAGATTCAAGTTGTGCATCGGTTGGATATGTCTACATCAGGCTTGATGCTATTGGCTAAGCATAAACAGGCTGAGCGGCATTTGAAGAAGCAATTTCAATATCGACTGACACACAAACTTTATTACGCACGAGTGTGGGGTTCAATGGAAGACAAGGCAGGTTTGATTGACCTTCCTCTTATTTGCGATTGGACGAATCGCCCTAGACAGAAAGTGTGTTTCGACGATGGTAAACCATCTCAGACTCGCTATGTGGTTGAGCAACAAGAGCCTCAAACGACATTATTGAAATTGCTGCCGATCACTGGTCGCTCTCATCAGTTGCGTGTTCACTGCATGGAGCTAGGGAATCCAATTGTGGGCGACGAGTTTTATGCAACACCAGATGCGTTTAATTATAGTGACAGGTTAGCTTTACACGCATGTGAACTGAGTTTTTATCATCCGGCTAATAATCAGCTTTTCAAAGCTTTCGTGCCATGTGATTTTTACCCTCAAGCATCGCCACAAATCGAGCAGCACTTTGAAATTGCGCCAGAGCTTCCAGACTACAGTAAGCTAAAAGCTTAGAATGGTTAAATTAATACCAATGCAAGGACGTACAATGCCGAAGTTGAAAGTGGTCTTTCTCGACCGAGCTACCATCCCATCTCAAATACATTTAAAACCCCTTAGCTTTGAGCATCAGTGGGTGGAGTATGACTTCACTTCGCCAGAACAAGTGTCTGAACGAATAGAAGGCGCTGATGTTGTTATTACCAACAAGGTCGTGCTTAACGAATCGAATTTGGCTCAAGCACAACAACTTAAGCTAATAGCTGTTTCAGCAACGGGTGTGAACAATGTCGATGTAGAGTACTGCAAGGGTAACAATATCGCAGTGGCTAACGTACAGGGCTACGCGACTCAATCGGTACCGGAACATGTTATCGCGATGCTGTTTACGCTTAAGCGAAACCTCGTTGGTTATCATCAAGATATCGAGACAGGCGAGTGGCAAAAGGACAAACAATTCTGTTTCTTTACTCATCCAATTCAAGATGTTGCAGGCAGTACATTGGGCTTAATAGGGAGTGGTAGCTTAGGGCAAGCGACCGCGATATTAGCAAAAGCGATTGGTATGAATGTCATCTTTACTGAGCGTAAAGGGGCAGATTCTTGTCGAGAAGGGTATCTACCTTTTGATACGGTGTTACAGCAAGCGGATGCGATCAGCTTACATTGTCCATTAACTGAAGCGACCCGAAATCTGATTTCAGAGCGAGAGCTAACCATGATGAAATCAAGTGCGGTATTAATTAATGCTGGCCGTGGTGGACTTGTCGATGAGCAGGCCTTAGTTGAAGCTTTGAAAAGTAATGAGATTGCAGGTGCGGGCATGGATGTGTTTACACAAGAACCTGCAGATAATTCGAATCCACTATTGGCTAACAGCCACTTACCTAATTTACTGCTGACACCACATGTGGCGTGGGGCAGCGACAGTTCAATTCAAAAACTGTCTGATATCTTAATCGATAATATTGATGGGTTTGTTGCAGGTAATCCGCAGAACTTAGTGAGTTGATTGAAGAATTGAATGGTGCAAGCACAAAATAAAAAAGGTTGGCTTTTAGGCCAACCTTTTTAGATTTAGATCTTTGTGTCGATTAAGTGATTTAGCCTTGCGGCTTAACTACCAATACATTGATTGGTGAGTTCTGAACCACTTTGCTTGCAACAGAACCCAGTACAACCTTGTCGATTTTTGAACGCTTATGACTAGGCATCACGATAAGATCTGCCCCTAGTTTCTCTGCGCAATCAAGAATCGTTGTGTAGGTCTTGCCTTCGGCAACGTGAACTTTATAGATCACATCATCGTCGATATGCTTATCAGCAAATTCTTTCAGCTGATTTTTAACATCAAGCTTCATTTGGTTTGCTGCATCTTTCGGGAAGTAAGACGCTACCATCGACATGTGGATGCCCGGTAATACGTTCAGAATGTGGATCTCAGCATTACTGTGTTTCGCGTGCCATACCGCTAGCTCGACCGCTTTATCAGAAAAGCCTTTGTCGTTCAGATCAACGGGAACAAGGATTTGTCTATACATGTATTCGTCTCTTTTTGAGCAGCGCTGAGTACATACCAAGCGCTGTAATTATCTTTTCCATGTAGTAAAAAAGCCAAATAGAGTAGAGCGCTATTTGGCTCTATCCATTACGCGCTAATCTCATCCTTACGAGCACGCCTTCTTTGGTTCATCGCTAAACCAATCAAAATTAATAGGGCAGGTAAGAAAACCCACTCTTTCATTGGTCGTTCTGCATCTTGGATAACGGATTTAATTTCCCAATCAAAGTCAATGCCAGCAGCTTCAGCAGGGCTACCAAACTCAACCATATCAACAATCATCTTGTCGTCAGCTTGGGTCAGCATTAGGCCCATTGAAGCAATGCGGTCTTCACTTGTTGTCGCAGAATCTTCAAACGGAAGGCGAACTGTTTTCTCAGAATAGTTACCTTCTAAGTTTTCGCCACCGACTCTCAATTCAAGTGATTGTCCCACAGATAGATTTTCTGTGATTTGAGCGATCTCAACTCCAGGTGAAAGAACTTTCTCTGGATAAATCATGTCCCACCAGAAGCCAGGGCGGAAGAAAGAGAAGGTCAGAACGATAAGCAGTATAGTTTCCCACCACTTGTTCTTAGTGAACCACCAACCTTGTGTCGCTGCTGCAAAGATAAGTACCGCAGTAACCGAAGAGAAAATCGTCAGTGCTAAGTGCCACCAAGAATCAATGCCCATCAACAGTAGTTGGGTGTTGAAGATGAACATGAACGGCAATATCGCGGTCCGGATATCGTAGGTAAAACCTTGAATACCGGTACGAATCGGGTCTGATTTAGCAATCGCAGCGGCCGCAAATGCAGCCAAACCTACCGGAGGTGTATCGTCCGCAAGAATACCGAAGTAGAACACGAATAAGTGAACCGCAATCAGTGGAATGATCAAGCCGTGCGCTGCACCTAAGGTAACAATTACTGGTGCCATCAATGTTGATACAACGATGTAGTTCGCCGTTGTTGGCAAGCCCATACCTAAGATCAAGCTGATTACCGCAGTGAATAACAACATTAGAATGATGCTACCGCCTGAGATGAACTCAACAAAATCGGTCATTACAAGGCCGATACCTGTCAGTGTTACCACGCCTACAACCGTACCTGCTGCAGCTGTCGCTACACCGATACCGATCATGTTGCGCGCGCCTGAAACCAAGCTCTCTAATAGATCAACGAAACCGGCTTTAGTTTGCTCTGCAAGATCGTCAGATTTGTTCATCAGAGTCATCAAAGGACGCTGTGTGATCAAAATAAAGATCATGAATACCGTTGCCCAGAAGGCAGAAAGACCTGGAGAGAATCGCTCTACAGTCAGACACCAAACAAGAACCACGATAGGCAGTAGGAAGTGCAGGCCAGATTTAATGGTTGGGCCTGGATCGGGTACTTCTGTTAGCTCGGCATCGATGTCCATGCCACCTTCAGCGGCATATTTTGCTGATACTCGAACCAAGGCTACATAAGAGATCAATAGAGCAACGGTAACAATAGGTGTCGCTGCATCGCCAAAGACATCTTTCGTCCAGCCGACACCGTAGTAAACCGCAGCACTGATGACACATAGCCCAAGAATGGTACCAGTGAAAGACAGTAAGCTTTGTACGATAGTTGGTGTGTGGCGACGAGGTAGGCCAGTCATACCAGCTTTACATGCTTCTAAGTGAACAATGTAAATCAGGGCGATGTAAGAGATAAGAGCAGGCAATAGCGCCGCTTTAATCACTTCTACATACGAGATACCTACATATTCAACCATCAAGAATGCAGCAGCACCCATGATTGGTGGAGTTAATTGACCATTGGTTGAAGCGGCAACTTCTACAGCACCGGCTTTTTCACCTGAGAATCCGACTCTTTTCATGAGAGGGATCGTAAAAGTACCCGTGGTTACCACGTTAGCGATAGATGAACCAGACACAAGACCGGATAAGCCAGATGCAACAACGGCTGCTTTCGCTGGGCCGCCTTTCATGTGGCCAAGTAAAGAGAACGCAACCTTGATGAAGTAAGCACCTGCGCCCGCGCGTTCTAGCATTGCACCAAACAGTACAAACAAGAATACGAATGACGTAGAGACGCCAAGAGCAACACCGAATACACCTTCAGTTGTTAGCCACAGATGCGACATTGCCTTGTTCAGGCTTGCACCTTTATGGGCGATAACGTCTGGCATGTGTGGACCGCCAAAGGTGTAAAGTAGGAAGACTGCAGCCACAACCATAAGAGGTGGACCTAAAGCGCGTCGTGTTGCTTCAAGCAGTAGAACCATACCCAATACAGCAGCAACAATATCGAATGTTGTTGGTGCGCCTGAACGTTCAGCGAGTTGAGTATAGAAAATATAGATATACGAAGCTGAAAAGCTACCAACCAGCGCTAATATCCAGTCGACCGCAGGAATTCTATCCCGAGGTGAATTTTTCATGGCTGGATAAGCGGTAAAGGCTAGGAAGATGGCAAACGTAAGATGAATTGCTCGAGCTTCAGTGTCGTTTAAAATTGCGAAGTTAAAAATGAACGGCAGCGGAGATGCATACCAAAGTTGGAACAGTGACCAACATAGAGGCACAAACCATAAAATACGGCCTTGGATACCGCGAGGGCTACGCGCACCAGTGTCTGATTGTGCCACCATTTCTTGCACATCTGGAGACGGTGATGTTGTCTGCGTCATGTACTTTATCCTTATTATTGATGGTCTGCCTTTCTTACGAACAACGAGACGTTATTTATTTCCTATCTAGTGTAGCGAATGGATAGGGAAATGCGTTTTTTGTTCGTCTTTGTCTTAGGCTTGATACGAAGGTAAGTTCGCCAAATTGGAGAAACTTAAAGGTTTGTCTCTTTTCACTTGGGTTATTTTTATAAAACGTGAAAAGCCAATAAGGAGGACATGCCTCCTTATTGGTAGAGCAGGCTTAAAGTAGAATTACTTTAGAAGGCCTACTTCTTTGTAGTATTTTACTGCGCCAGGGTGAAGAGGGATTGAGATACCCGCTTTAACCATGTCTTCTTTCTTCAGGTTCGCAAATGCTGGGTGCAGGCGTTTGAATGTAGCGAAGTTTTCAAATACCGCTTTAGCAACGTTGTATGCGACTTCATCAGAAACGTCAGACGTTGTTACCATAGTTGCAGCAACACCGAAGCTGTTTACGTCAGCATCTGTACCACGGTACATGCCAGCTGGAACTGTGCTGTATGCGTAGTATGGGTTTTCAGCTACGATCTTGTCGATTTGTGGACCAGTTGCAGAAACCAGTTTTGCATCACAAGAAGTCGTTGCTTCTTTGATTGATCCGTTCGGGTGACCAACCATGTAGATGAATGCATCAATCTTGTTGTCACAAAGAGCTTGTGAACGCTCAGAACCTTTAAGTTCAGAAGCAAGCTTGAAGCTATCGTTAGTCCAACCCATAGCGTCCATTACAACACCCATCGTTGCACGGTCACCAGAGCCTGGGTTCCCAATGTTTACACGCTTACCTGCTAGGTCAGACACATTGTTGATACCAGCATCGGTACGAGCGATGATGTTGAACGGTTCTGTATGTAGAGAGAACATAGCGCGAAGTTTTTTGTATTCGCCCTGATCTTTGAATTTACTTGTACCGTTGTAGCCGTGGTATTGCCAGTCCGATTGAACAACACCGAAATCTAGTTCACCAGCACGGATGGTGTTAACGTTGTAGATCGAACCACCAGTAGATTCTACAGAACAACGAATGTTGTGGTCTTTGCGGCCTTTGTTCACAAGCTTACAAATAGCACCACCAGTTGGGTAGTAAACACCCGTTACTGAACCTGTACCAATTGTGATGAACTCTTGAGCGTTAACTGCGCCAGCGCCCATTACAGCAGCTGCAATAGCCCCAACTTTAATAAGTTTGGTAAATGCCATGAATTTCCCTTCCTTTATTCATTATTAACCCTGAAACAAGTGTAGTCGTTTCTGGAGTTTCCTATTTGGAAACGGCACCTTTTTCAATCCATGTGATGAAAAAGTGGCTGAATAATATCAAAAATTGGCAGAAAATTACTCAAATGTTAAAAGATATAGCTAAAAAATCTAACAAATGACGGTTAGATCTTGTGTTTGATTTGCTACTGAGTTTTTTAAAATCAATGGTTTAGTGGTGTTTGAAGAGGGGGAGATAGATATTCTAGGATGTGATTTGGATCACGAAGCGAATCGGTGTTCGTGATCCATTAATCAGGTTTATGGTTATGAAACTGTGACCAATTATCCTGCGTATTCAAACAGTTCGCACACAGAATCAAACAATTGCTTCGTGGTAACTGACAAGGTTGGCGTGATGAAGATAGTATCATCGCCTGCAACGACACCTAGTATACCTTCCGACTTACCTAATGAGTCCAATAAACGAGCAATAAGCTGCGCCGCACCTGGGCCGGTGTGTATCACCACCAATGCATTGTTGTGGTCGATATCTAATACTAATTCTCTCAGAGAGCTAGAAACTGTCGGAACACCAAGTTCAGCAGGAAGACAGTAAACCATCTCCATTTTTGCATTACGAGTTCGAACTGCACCAAACTTAGTTAACATACGCGAAACTTTAGATTGGTTGATACTTTCAAAACCTTCATGTTTGAGGGCATCGACAATCTCGCCTTGCGAACCAAAACGTTCTTCTTTTAGTAATGATTTAAAAGCACGAACTAAGTTGTCTTGTTTTTCTGTATTGCGCATATGTCATTCTTATTCATTAACAAAGATGTTTGCATATTCTCGCATACATATTCAATTTTAGCTAAAGTATCACGGCAATTTGTTAGTCACATCACTGTAAAAATTTAATAGAATAATGTGTTATTAGTGGCGACTTATTTTGTTATTTCAGTCGATTATCGCCATAATGCGAACTTGCTGTGTAGCACGGTTTTATTGACTTGCGCGAAGTCGCAAAGCTGGCGTTAATTGATTGTAATCACTTTGTGATTAATATATTTTTTTAACCATAATTTAGCTCAAGAACTACCCTACCAAGAATTTATAAGAGAAATCTCTCAAGGAGAATAACAATGAAAGTAGCTGTTATTGGTGCCGCTGGTGGCATCGGTCAAGCCCTAGCCCTACTACTAAAGAACCGCCTACCTGCTGGTTCAGATCTTGCACTTTACGACATCGCTCCGGTAACACCGGGTGTCGCTGCCGATCTTAGCCATATCCCAACACCTGTTTCGATCAAAGGTTACGCGGGTGAAGATCCAACACCAGCACTAGAAGGTGCGGATGTTGTGCTTATTTCTGCGGGTGTTGCTCGTAAGCCTGGTATGGATCGTGCGGATCTTTTCAATGTGAACGCTGGCATTGTTAAGTCTCTTGCAGAGAAAATCGCAGTTACTTGTCCTACTGCTTGTGTTGGTATCATCACTAACCCAGTAAACACAACAGTACCAATCGCTGCTGAAGTACTTAAGAAAGCGGGCGTTTACGACAAGCGTCGTTTATTCGGTATTACTACTCTTGATGTTATTCGTTCTGAAACGTTTGTTGCTGAGCTGAAAGATAAAGATCCAAGCGACATCCGTGTTCCTGTTATCGGCGGTCACTCAGGTGTAACGATCCTTCCTCTACTTTCTCAAGTTGAAGGCGTAGAGTTTACTGATGAAGAAATCGCAGCGCTAACAACTCGTATCCAAAATGCGGGTACTGAAGTAGTAGAAGCTAAAGCTGGCGGCGGCAGTGCAACACTATCGATGGGTCAAGCGGCATGTCGTTTCGGTCTTGCTCTAGTGAAAGCGCTTCAAGGCGAAGAGAACGTAATTGAATGTGCATACGTTGAAGGTGAAGGCGAGCACGCACCATTCTTCGCACAACCAGTTAAACTTGGCAAAGAGGGCGCAGAAGCGATCCTTAGCTACGGTGAACTGAGCGACTTCGAACGCAACGCACTAGACAGCATGCTAGAAACGCTAAATGGCGATATTGAGATCGGTGTTGAATTCGCTAAATAAGCGGGACACCATTTAACTCAACCAAAAGATAGTTAATAAGAGCCGATCATTATGATCGGCTTTTTTGATCCTTGCACTCACCCCGCTCGTAAAAATTTTCTAACCACGAAGAATTAGGGTATTGAACGATGACTAGAGTACAAAAAGGAATGAATGTTAACTATCTAGGTCGCTTGGGTAAGATATTGGTTATCGATGAGCAAGAGCAGTTCGCTTTATTTGAGTCTTACAATAGTCATAAGCAATATGCGGTTCCATTGGAAGAACTTGAAGAGATCGAAGCGCAATTACCTTTATCATTAGAATCGAGTCGATATTGAAACCCGGAGTTATATCTAACAGGATCAAAAAAAGAGCCAACCGGCTCTTTTTTAATATATAGCTGTCTACTTACTACTTAGCTTCTATTTACTTACTGCGTTTTACCGCAAGGTGAGCTAGCGTGGTTAAAGCCTGCTTATATTCTGAATCAGGAAGTACAGAAAGCTCAGCAATGGCTTTATCTGCTTCTTCATAGGCTTTATTTGTTGTGTACTCTAAAGAGCCTGTCTCTTTCATAACAGCCATAATGTCGTCGAGACGCTCCATACCATTGGCTTTTTCAATCGCTTCTCGAATCATGCTGGTTTGCTCAGGAGAACCATTGTGCATTGCGTAAAGTAGAGGCAGTGTTGGTTTGCCTTCGGCTAGATCGTCACCAACGTTCTTACCCATCTCTTTACCATCAGCGGTGTAGTCCATCACATCATCAATAAGCTGGAATGCAGTGCCTAGGTACTTACCGTAGTTTTGCATAGCCGTTTCGATTTCAGGTGAAGACTCTGTAAGAATCGCGCCAATTTGAGTTGCGGCTTCAAACAAACGAGCGGTCTTTGAATAGATCACCTGCATGTAGCTTTCTTCTGTGGTATCCGGGTTATTGCAGTTCATTAATTGTTGAACTTCACCCTCGGCAATCACGTTAACTGCTTCACTCATTAACTCAAGGATCTTTAAGGATCCTAGCGTTGTCATCATCTGGAACGAGCGAGTGTAGATAAAGTCACCCACCAAAACGCTAGCGGCATTACCAAAAGCTGCGTTGGCTGTCGCTTTACCGCGTCTCATGTCCGACTCGTCGACGACATCATCATGGAGAAGGGTAGCTGTGTGAATAAACTCGATAAAAGCTGCAGAGGTGATATGAGCTTCACCTTGATAACCAAGTGCACGAGCAGATAAAAGAGCAAGCAAAGGACGTAGGCGTTTGCCACCACCGCTAACGATATAAAAACCAAGCTGGTTGATTAAACTTACGTCAGAATTAAGTTGGGCTTGAATTGTTTCATTCACTTTTGCCATATCATTGGCAGTAAGCGTTTGGATAGCTTTAAAATCCATTGTTCATCCGGCTGAAGTTAGACCCTGTAAGGCTTATACGTTGTATTTAATTGTTGAATAATACACTAAAAAACGTTGATTAATACATCACTTAAAGGCATCATTGCCGCACTTTTCTTTGGCGAACATGTTTTCGCCAATATTTTAAAAATATGGCTTGTCATAGCGGCATGATTCCCGTAGAATCTGCGCCCTATTGATTAGTTTAGCGCACACCCGAGTTGTAGAATTAACAACCATAGGCTGTGCGGAAAAAGCGGAGTAAAATATGTACGCTGTTTTCCAATCTGGTGGCAAACAACACCGAGTAAGCGAAGGTCAAACACTTCGTTTAGAGAAATTAGACGTTGAAACTGGTGCAACTGTAGAATTTGATAAAGTTCTTCTTGTTGCTAACGGCGAAGAAATCGCTGTTGGTGCACCTCTTGTTGAAGGTGGCAAAGTTACTGCAGAAGTAGTACAACACGGTCGTGGCGATAAAGTAAAAATCGTTAAGTTCCGTCGTCGTAAGCACTCGCGTAAGCAAGCTGGTCACCGTCAGTGGTTCACAGAAGTGAAAATCACTGGCATTAACGCTTAAGTATTAGGAGAGTTTAACAATGGCACATAAAAAAGCTGGCGGTTCTACTAATAACGGCCGCGATTCAGAAAGCAAACGTCTTGGTGTTAAGCGTTTTGGTGGTGAATCTGTTCTTGCAGGTAACATCATCGTTCGTCAACGTGGTACTAAGTTCCACGCTGGCACAAACGTTGGCATCGGTAAAGACCATACTCTTTTCGCTCTTACTGAAGGTAAAGTGAAATTTGCAGTAAAAGGTCCTAAAAACCGTAAGTTTGTAAGCATCGAAGCTGAGTAATTTAATCTTTTATTAGATTATTTATACTAGCTTTCAAGCTGAATTCAAAAGCCCTGCCGATTCGGCAGGGTTTTTTATTTATAGCGAGAATAAAAAAGTAGACGCTCTTGTTTTGGTTTTGAGAAGCCGTTTTATTTTTGAGAAACAGTTTGGTTTTATTAAGAAGCCGTTTGTTTTTTAGGATACAGAAAGCAAAGAACCTCTCCTTATTTGTTCCTTGGTTGCAGATCGATCTAGATCTTAGGTGATCGATCTAAACACGGATCTGCTAGAATTTATATCACTCCTTGATGAGTGGTAACGCAACGTAAGTGCGGAGTTAAAAAATGAAATTCGTTGATGAAGCATCAGTAAAAATAGAAGCCGGTGATGGCGGTAATGGTACAGTAAGCTTTTGGCGCGAAAAATTCGTCGCTAAAGGTGGTCCTGACGGCGGTGATGGCGGTGATGGTGGTGATGTTTACATTCAAGCGGATGAAAACTTAAACACACTGATCGATTACCGTTTCCAACGTTTTTACAATGCTGAGCGTGGCGAAAATGGCCGCGGTGGTAACTGTACTGGTAAACGTGGTAAAGATATGACAATGAAAGTACCAGTAGGTACTCGCGCTGTTGATATCCACACTAATGAAATCGTTGCTGAAGTTGCTGAGCATGGCAAGAAAGTCATGGTTGGTAAAGGTGGTTGGCACGGTCTTGGTAACACGCGTTTTAAGTCGTCTGTTAACCGTGCTCCTCGTCAAAAGACAATGGGTACTAAAGGTGAAGTTCGCGAACTACGTTTAGAGCTTCTTCTGCTTGCGGATGTTGGTATGCTTGGCTTGCCAAACGCTGGTAAATCTACGTTTATTCGCTCCGTATCTGCTGCGAAGCCGAAAGTTGCTGATTACCCGTTTACCACGCTAATCCCTAGCTTAGGTGTGGTAAGTGTTGTCCCTGAAAAGAGCTTCGTTGTTGCTGATATCCCGGGTCTAATTGAAGGTGCAGCTGATGGCGCTGGCCTTGGCATTCGTTTCTTGAAGCACCTTGAGCGTTGTCGTGTTCTTCTGCACATGATCGATATTTTGCCGATTGATGGTTCTGATCCTATTCAGAATGCACTGACGATCATTGACGAGCTTGAGCAATACAGCGAAAAAGTGGCACAGAAACCTCGCTGGTTAGTATTCAACAAAGTTGATCTAATGCCTGAAGAAGAAGCGGATGAAAAGATTCAAGAAATCGTCGAAGCTTTAGGTTGGGAAGGCGAGTACTTCAAGATCTCTGCTGTAAACAAGATCGGTACCAAAGATCTTTGCTTTAAACTGGGTGAGTTCATGGAGAACCTACCTCGTGAAGTTGAAGCAATTGAAGAAGAAGAAAAAGTTAACTTTATGTGGGATGACTACCATAAAGATGCGATGGCCGGTAAGAATGTCGTGACTGAAGATGACGACGACTGGGATGATTGGGATGACGAAGAAGATGACGGTCATGTTATCTATGTTCGTGATTAATAATCCTCGTAGTTTCTTGTAAGCACTTTGGTCGCTTTTTCTAAGATACGCTGATAGTTTTATTAAACCGCAATGAAAATTGCGGTTTTTTTGTATCTAAATCATGACGTCTTGCTGTTTTTTATGCAAAATTTATCTTTAGATAATTAACGCCTATGGGAAGGAAATCATGGCATCAAAGCAAAGAGCGATCTCAAGGTTAGTCGCTCAATCAGGACAAATGTTATTAGCTCATGGCGCCGAGAGCACATTGGTCGGTGACATTATGCGCCGTATCGGTATTGCTTGTGGGGTGAATGAAGTTGAAGTTGCACTGTCAGCCAATGCGTTGGTTGTGACAACGGTAATGGATGATCATTGCATAACGACGACTCGAAGTTGTGCTGATCGTGGCATTAATATGCAGGTTATCACCGAGATTCAACGCGTGTGTATCATGATGGAGAAAGGGATTCTTGATTATGATTTAGCTTATAAGAAGATCCAAGGGATCAGTCCCGAACGCTACAACCGTTGGTTAGTTGTCGTAATGATAGGGCTATCGTGTGCTTCTTTTAGCCGTCTTGCTGGCGGAGATTGGCATGTCTTTATGATGACGTTTATAGCTTCGGCTTGCGGTATGATCGTGAGACAAGAGATTGGTCATCGCCATTTCAATCCGTTATTAAATTTCGCTATTACCGCTTTTGTCACCACCACCATTTCAGCTCAGGCAGTGCTCTACAATATTGGTGGTCAACCCACTATCGTGATGGCTTCGTCAGTATTGATGCTAGTGCCCGGTTTTCCTTTGATTAACTCCGTAGCAGATATGCTTAAAGGCCACATTAATATGGGTCTCGCACGCTTCACCATGGCCAGTTTATTAACGTTGGCTACAAGCTTAGGTATTGTCGCAGCGATGAGCCTATCTGACGTATGGGGGTGGGTGAACTAATGACTATTTTTGAACTTTTTGTTGGGTTACTCAACGACATGTTTTTTGCTGCGATTCCTGCGGTTGGTTTTGCATTGGTGTTTAACGTCCCGCAACGAGCGTTGATCTATTGTGCTCTCGGAGGATCCATTGGCCACGGTAGCCGTTACTTAATGATGCATTTCGGCATTCCCATTGAATGGGCGACGTTCTTTGCTGCTACATTGGTCGGCATGATAGGGGTGCATTGGTCGCATAAATTGTTAGCACACCCGAAAGTATTTACGGTTGCAGCCTTGATTCCGATGGTCCCTGGCGTGTTTGCCTTTAAGGCGATGATTGCCATGGTTGAGATTAACCGAGCAGGATACAACCCAGAACTATTGGCATTGTTGATGGAGAACTTTTTGAAATCGATGTTCATTATCGCAGGGCTTGCGGTTGGCTTAGCAGTGCCTGGGCTGTTATTCTACCGTCGTAGACCTATCGTCTAGCTTCAACTTCATTTTCAAGTAAGGACAGGACTTTCGATTTATGATCATCAGCATGATAGCGGCAATGGCGAACAACCGTGTAATTGGTAAAGACAATCAGATGCCTTGGCATTTACCTGCAGATTTCGCATGGTTTAAACGTTCAACTATGGGTAAACCTGTCGTGATGGGACGTAAGACTTACGATTCAATTGGACGTCCTTTACCGGGGAGGCTGAACGTTGTAATCAGCCGCGACGAGAGTTTAGAAATCGGAGGCGTCACGACGGTAACTTCGATTGAAAAAGCACTAGAGCTGGTTAGTGATGTTGATGAAGTGATGATCATCGGTGGCGGTTCAATCTATGAAAGCTGCTTACCAAAAGCGAACAAGTTATACCTGACTTATATCGATTTTGATGTGGATGGTGATACTCAATTCCCAGACTGGGGAGAAGGTTGGAAGCAGAGCTTTAATGATACTTATCAGGCGGATGAGAAAAACAAGCACAATATGGAGTTTGTGGTTCTCGAGCGTTAACGGTGGTTATTAAGCGTTAGGCTCTGAAAATGCTTGCGTTACTGTGCCCAGCTAGCGCAAGCTTCTCGTATCTCGTATCTCGTATCTCGTATCTCGTATCTCGTATCTCGTATCTCGTGTTTCTATAGCGCTTTTTGAGTGAAAAACTGTTTGTCTTCCCAGCGAAGTATCGTCAAGTCTCCCCCCCACACACACCCAGTATCAAGTCCAATTACATCTTTTCCGTTATAGCCTTCAAGCGCAGCCCAGTGTCCAAAAACAACGGTTTTATCGAGCTTTATGCGTTGCGGAAGGTCAAACCATGGCACTAGTGGTTCATCGGTAATTTCATTCGGTGGTAGCTTACATGCCATGTCGAGTCGGCCATCTTCAAAACAGAAGCGCATTCTTGTCAGGCTATTGATCGCATAGCGATAACGTTCGATGTCTTGCAACTCGTTGTTCCAGAGATCTGGCGTGTTGCTGTACATGTTCTCAATAAGCCACTGCCAACGGTCCGATTTCAGTAATGACGTTATCTCTCGATTCTCTGTACGTGCTTGTTCTAAGTCCCATTGAGGTGAGATGCCCGCATGTGTCATGACAAACTCAGGGTGTTCTTGCATCAAGGGTTGTTGTCTTAACCATTCCAGCAATTGGTCACGGTCTTCAGCATCAAGAATTGGTTGAGTCTTGTCTTTTGGTTTGGCTGAAAAGAGGCCTAAGGAGACCGCAAGTAGATGTAAATCATGGTTACCCAATACCACCTTCGCTGAACTGCCAAGGCTACGAACAAAACGTAACGTCTCTAAGGATTTAGGGCCACGAGCAACTATGTCTCCGGCGACCCATAACGTATCTTGTTGTTTATCAAAGTTGATGGTTTCAAGCAGTAACTGAAGTTCGTCGAAGCATCCTTGGATGTCTCCGACAATATAATTCGACACAGCATTTTCCTGTAAGTGGTAGATGTGTACTAGTTAAGAATATTGGGGATGGCCAGTCTAAATGGGTCGACTTCTGTTATGAAATCAATGCCTTTATGATCGGTCATTACATAGTGTCCCTGCATGACTCCCACTGGGGTTTCGATGACGGTGCCACTGGTGTATGTGTATTCGTCATTGGCTTCAATCACAGGTTGCTGTCCAACCACGCCATCACCTTCTATGGTGAGTTGTTTACCGTTGGAATCAGTAATCAGCCAGCGACGAGACATAAGTTGTACTGTTGTTTTACTTAGATTTTTGATGGTAATGATGTAAGCGAAAACGTAGCGATTCTTAGATGGCTCAGATTGTTCTTCAATATATTTAGAATGAACTTGGCATTTGATACAAGGCGTAGATATATCCATATTCGCACCTTTTGTTGTTGGTATGCTTTAAGTATTACATAAAAAATAGGCTCCTCACCGAAGTGTAGGAGCCTTTTTCGATTATTTATCAGCGTTGTGACTGTCGTGCAACCAGTTCGCCATATCGACAAACTGTTCGAGCGTCAGGTTCTCAGGGCGCATGCCAGGGTTTACACCTAGCTCTTCAAGCACTTCCTTGTCAATTAGGCTCTTGTAGCAGTTACGTACTGTTTTACGACGCTGGTTAAAGCCTTCGCGACATACGCGATCTAACCACTTAAGATCTTTTGCCGGGTAAGGCAGTACTTCATAAGGCTGAAGGCGAACGACTGCAGAGTCTACTTTCGGTGGCGGAACAAATGCTGTTGGTGGCACTTCTAAAACAGGAGTGACTTTACAGTAATATTGAGCCATAACCGTTAGACGACCGTAAGCTTTAGTACCAGGACCCGCTGCTAATCGGTTAACGACTTCTTTTTGAAGCATAAAGTGCATGTCTTGCACGTCTTTATGGAACTCAAAAAGGTGGAACATCAATGGTGTAGAGATGTTGTATGGCAAGTTACCGAAGATACGCAGCTTGTTGTTTGGCTTAACAAGTTGTTCGAAATCGAACTTCATTGCATCGCCCTCATAGATCGTTAACTTTTCAGCAAGATCAGGGTGATTACGCAGACGTTCAGCAAGATCTCTATCCAGTTCAATTACTGTGAACTTGTCGACAAGCTTGCCAACAGGCTCAGTAATTGCGCCCAGACCAGGGCCGATTTCTACTAAGTTCTGGCCTGGTAGTGGGTTAATACTCGATACGATTCCATCAATAATGTATGGGTCGTTAAGGAAGTTTTGACCAAAACGTTTACGCGCTTTGTGCCCTAAGTGGACATCATTTCTCATTGCTTTTTCTCTACTAATTCAATGGCGTGCGTGAGCGCTGTTCTAAAGCTCCCTGTATCGGCTTGGCCTTTCCCTGCCAAGTCTAAGGCGGTACCGTGATCGACTGATGTGCGAATAAACGGTAAGCCAAGCGTGATGTTCACTGAGCGACCAAACCCTTTGTATTTCAATACCGGGAGTACTTGGTCGTGATACATACCTAAAACAGCATCTGCATCTTGCAAATATTTTTCATTAAAGATGGTGTCTGCTGGCAATGGGCCAACTAAATTAATACCATCTTTCTGGCGAATTTTTTCTAGCGTAGGGGTGATAGTTTCTATCTCTTCACGACCCAAACAACCATCTTCACCAGCATGTGGATTCAAACCACACACGTAGATAGTTGGTTTCTCAATAGCAAATTTTTCAACCAAGTCTTTATGCAGAATAGCAATGATTTGCTCTAATCTGTCTTCGGTCACTGCTTGAGATACATAAGCTAGCGGGATGTGCGTTGTTACTAGAGCAACACGCAGCCCTTCTGTTGCCAACATCATCACGACAAGTGGAGTATTGGACTTCTCTGCAAAGAACTCGGTATGGCCACTAAAAGCAACGCCAGCTCGGTTAATTACACCCTTGTGAACAGGGCCGGTGACAATAGCATCAAATTCATCATTCATACAGCCAATTGCTGCGGTTTCTAAAGTATTTAATACGTAATGACCGTTAGCCTCGTTGAGTTGGCCTGCAACTGCTGTTTCAGTTAGTGGAACGTGTTTCACAACCAATGTTCCAGATCGTTGAGGTTGCTTAGGAGCTGTTGAATCGTAATCCAACAGCTCAACCTCAATCCCTAACATTTCAGCTCGCTCTGCTAATAGGCTTTTATCCGCACAAACCACGAGCTGATGTGGCCAGCTTTCTTGGGATAATGCGAGAGTTAAATCTGGCCCTATTCCAGCCGGTTCACCTGCTGTAATGACAAGGCGTTTAGTTGTCATCTTGGTCATCCTCGACCACTTCAACAAAGGCGCTAGCTCTTACTTCTTGCAGCCAAGCACCAACTTCTTCGTTGAACTTACGGTTAAATAGAATTTGATAAGCTTTGTTTTTCAATGCTGAATCGGTACGGTCGACTTCGCGACGGTCTAGTACTTCAACAATGTGCCAACCGTGCACGGTTTTGAATGGCGCACTGATTTTACCTTCAGGTAACGTTTCTACTTGGTGCTTGAATTCAGGTACGTATAAATCCGGAGTTTGGTAGCCTAACTCACCATCTTGTACTGCTGAACCTGGGTCTTGGCTGTATTGCTGTGCAAGGTCACCAAAGCTCGCTTCACCTGCGTTTACACGACGAGTGATTTCTTCAAGCTGCTCTTTCGCACCGTCATCACTCAAGATAACCGTTGGCTTAATCAAAATATGACGTGCATTAACTTCGGTAACTGCAACGGTTTCCAAACCTTTTACGTCTTCAATTTTTAGAATATGGAAGCCAACACCACTTCGGAAAGGGCCGATGATGCTGCCTTTGTTCTGCATTTTTATTTGATCTGCAAAAATCGTAGGCATCTCTTCTTTACGCATCCAACCCCAATCACCACCTTGCAGTGCTTTAGGGCCTTTAGAGTAAGTATAAGCCATGGTGCTGAAGTCTTTGCCGTTGTTTAGCTCTTCCACTAAATCAGTCGCTTGTGCTTCCAATTCTTCTTTGGTTTGGTCGTCATTGAATCGCAGTTGAATGTGGCCAATTTTGTATTGAACCGTCGCATTGGTTTCTTGCGCTAAGATGTCCGCTAGGTTGTCAACTTCTGCAGGAAGGATATTAATACGACGACGAACCAAGGCATTGCGCGCTTCACTTGCCGCAATCTCTTTTCTTACTTGCTCACGAAATGCATTGTAGCTCAGGCCTTCTTCAGCAACCGATGCTGTAAGTTGTTGCACTGTTTGGTTGTTATCTTTGGCAATGCCTTCAATCGCTTGATCCAGTCGAGCATCATCAATTCGAACCCCAATACGTTCCGCTTCTTGGGTCTGAATTGTATCGATGATCAACTTTTCGAGTACTTGTTCATTGAGCACGTCTTGTGATGGTAGTGTTTGCCCGCTTTTCTTCGCGTTTGCACGCAGTGTTTTCATTGAAGTATCAATGTCACTTTGTAAGATCACGCCCTCGTTGACGATTACTTTTACGCTATCGAGTTCAACTGGTGCGGCATAGCTTGTTGATAAAGTACAAGCGGCTGCGATAGCTATTAATGTGCGTTTCCACAATGTCATGTGTAATCCTTTATATTTACCGATGTTTTATCAGTAAAGAAAGTTAGTTGTTTAAGAAGAATGGGCGACCGTAGCTGAGTGCGTTACCTGAGCTTGTTTCACTTACTTCGCTTGAGTCTGAGCCTATGTTGGTACCAAAGCCAACAATACCGAAGTTAAAGCCAAAGTTTTTCTCGTATACTGGTGTCGCATTCGATGTGTTGATGTAATCACCTTCCCATCTACGTAATTGGTTACTATAGGTGAAGCCGATATACCAACAATCGGACTTGTAATTGAGTTTAGCTAACCACTCAAGGTTCTCTTCGGTTGTTAAATCATAGAAGTACTGAGCGCTGGCACTCCACTTACGTGAAATCTGGTAGGCTCCGAGTAATCCTGCTTGAGATATACCATCTTTAGTAATCGATCCAACATTAAAATCAACAGTGTCTTCGATATACTCTTTGGTTACGTAGCGGTAGTTGGTTTGGATATAACCACCAGAAAAACGGTACTCAATGGTGCTGTTGGCTAGTTGCATTGCTGTGGTATCGATGTCGTACTGAACCCCACCATGATAAAACAGGTAGTCGTCGTAATTAAAGTCGACTTCTACAGCCCAAGATGAGTAATTCGAGTTCTTATCTTTAGTATCAAGTGTTAGATGTTGTTTCGTATCTTTGTCGATATAAAAGATCTGTCCAAAAGACACATTGAGTCGCTCTTTATACTCATCATCAAAGAAACGAGATGATGCACCGTAGCTTACTTGGTTAGCTGCAGCGATACGGTCTACACCACTGTATTTACGGCTTCTAAACAGGCCATAATAATCAGTCTGCAGAAGTGTCGTATCGTAAAGACCAATGTTGTTTTGATCTTCTTTTGGTACATACAGGTATTGAACTTGGGGTTCTAGAGTTTGAGTGTAGTTACCAATAACCTTGGTATCTCTTTCTAAAACGATACCAGCATGACTCCTAAATTCTGGGACAACTCGACTTACTGACTTTTCTAAATCTTTATATTTGTCACTTGTGGTATCAACACCATCAAGATCTTGTTGGTAGTAAGTACCAAGAAGTCGGGCTTCTGTGGTCCAAGTACCCCAAGTGTTGCCTACTGGAATTGTAATTCCCGGCTCAACGTGAATACGAGTTGCCGATGGTTTCCCTTTTGCATCTGTATCAAACAGAGACACATGGCTGACCAAGTCGAAATCTAAATACTCCATTACCTCCGGGGCATAATAGTTATATTCCAGCTGTGGGAGCAGGCGGTATGGAAGGTTGTTTGTCGTATTTGTGAGGACCTGAAAATCTCGCACAAGTACAGACGCATCCCAATTTTGAGAACGGTATGTAGCCTGCCCTTCTTGAAGAAGCTGGCCATCTTCACGGTTACCAATGCCGCTTCCGTTGACATCTGTGAAGTACTCGATATCGCCAACTTTTGAGTAATCAATTTCAAACAACCAAGATTCTTGGAATATTCCTGAGTGATTAAGTTGAGCCCCCCAACGTTTGCCTTTCTCTGGGTATTTTTTGTCATCAGGCAAGTATTCAGACTTAATCATCCCGGAACCAAAATCGCTTAAATATCTAAATTCACTGTTAAGCTGAGTACCACGCTCTTTCATGTGCTTAAAAGTGGTTTTGAGGTCATACTCTGGTGCCAAATTCCAATAAACAGGGATCTCAAATTCAAAACCATCACTTGAGCCATATGATACCGTTGGATATAAGAAGCCTGTTTTACGCGTATCACCAATCGGAACGGTTAAGTACGGCAGATAAAAAACAGGGACGCTCTGAATTTCAAACCTTGGGTTGTAGAACGTAGCCTCTTCTTCATTTTGGTCGACATCGATACTTGACGCTCTTAGTCGCCATGCATTGTCGCCGATAGGGCAAGAGGTGATTGAGCCATCTTCAATCTCATAAACCGCTTTTCCGGTTTTTGCGATGTAAACCGCATCTCCTCGCCCTTGCTCACAGAGGAACTCATAATCGGTATTTTCGAGCGTCATTTCATCGGTGGTCAGATTGTTAGTGGCTCTGTCTGCCACTGACTTTATTTGACCATCGCTAAAGTTTACGTTGCCTTCAGCTACAACGATATTTTCTTGTTGGTGAAGCGTTACATTGTCGGCAAGGATGGTTTTGTTTCCTTGGGTAACTCTTACATCACCTGAGTAGATTGCCTTGTCACCATTGATAGCCTCTAAGCGATCGGACTCAACATGAGCGGGAAGTTGTGTCTCGTTTTCTGCAGCGGGCTCGATCAAGCATTGATCTATAGAGGGCATTTCCTGCACACTACTATCTGTGATTGTTTCAGCTTGAGTTGTCGATACGTATAATGCCGTACTTATAGACGCGGCTAACAAGGTGCGGGAAAAAGATTGCATGAAGTTGAACTATCCTGTGTCACTAGATGAAGGGTTGATCTAGTATCAATCCAATTAATAAAGCATTTTCCTTATGATAAAGGAAATATTAGCATTCAGCATCATCAGACAGCATTACTCAGACAAAATTCATAGATAGAGAACACATAATGCAAATATTTGGCAAAATTTTGGGCGCTTTTTTTGGTTTTTTATTTGGGGGGCCGCTCGGTTTAGTTTTTGGCCTATTTTTAGGGCACCAGTTCGATAAAGCTCGCCGATTGAACCAATCGGGCTTCAATAGCTCTGGTTTTGGCCGAGGTCCAAGCCAAGCTGAAAGACAAAACGAGTTTTTCAAATCTGCTTTTGCGGTTATGGGACACGTTGCTAAAGCTAAGGGGCAGGTTACACCAGAAGAGATTCAGCTCGCTTCTACAATGATGGAGCGTATGAACCTGCATGGCGAACAACGTAAAGCGGCTCAAGATGCTTTCCGTGACGGCAAGGAGAGTGACTTCCCGTTAAGCGATGTGCTTGAGCGTGTGAAGATCTCATCGGGTGGCCGTTTTGATCTCCTGCAGTTTTTTTTAGAGCTACAAGTATCTGCTGCATTTGCTGATGGAAGTTTGCACCCTAGTGAACGTCAGGTTTTGCATAAGATAGCGCAAGGCCTTGGCTTTTCAGCAGAGCAACTAGAGCGTCGTTTGCAGATGCAAGAAGCAGCGTTTCGTTTCCAACAGCAAGGTGGAAGCTTTGGTGGCCATCAAGGCCATGGGCAATCATCAGGTTGGCAACAGGCTTCACAACAGAACCAGCTAGGCGACGCATATAAGGTTCTTGGTGTGAGTGAAAGTGCTGACGGTAAAGAGGTGAAGAAAGCCTACCGCAAGCTGATGAATGAGCATCACCCAGATAAACTGATGGCGAAGGGCTTACCGCCGGAGATGATGAATGTTGCGAAAGAGAAATCGCAAGAAATTCAAAATGCTTATGACCTGATAAAGAAGGTCAAAGGTTTTAAGTAATCGAACACTAAACCGAGTAATAACAAAGTTACTCGGTTTTTTATTAAAGGGAATTATATGACGGTAACGTATCAGGATGTTCTAGAGTTTTGGTTCGATGAATTGACGCCAAAAGACTGGTTTGCTGGCGGCGAAGAAATTGATGCTTTAATAGAATCTCGTTTTGCTGAACTGCACAAAGCAGTTATCCAAGGTGAGCTATTTGAATGGCGACAAAACGCACAAGGGCGCTTGGCAGAGATTATCGTGCTGGATCAGTTTTCTAGAAATCTTGGCAGAAACAGTCCGACAGCTTTTTCGGCTGACCCAATGGCGTTGGCTCTAGCCCAAGAGGCGGTATCGGGTGGTTTTGATCACCAGCTTAACGAGCAACAAAAAAGCTTCCTGTATATGCCTTATATGCACAGTGAGTCTTTGCTGATGCATGAACAGGCTGTGATGCTTTTTTCTCAGACAGGCTTAGAGAATAACTTGGATTTTGAGTTTAAGCATAAGGTCATTATTGAGCGTTTTGGTCGCTACCCTCACCGTAATGAGGTGTTGGGACGAGAATCTACTGCCGAAGAAATTAAGTTCTTACAGCAACCGAGTTCAAGTTTCTAGTTCTAGAAACTGTCAAATAGATCAAAAGAGGCGAGTGGTTTTTAAACAACTCGCCTCTTTTTTGTTTAGCTTAATTCATGAGCTTTAACGTTAAAACTAGTTTGCTTGGTTAAGCGACCAGTCGTAGTCATAACTGATATTTTGAGTATTGGTTACTGCTTCTGTTCGATATTGGTCTAAGTGCTGAATGAGCTGTTTCTCTGTACCAAAATCCACAGCAAACCATTCGTAAATCGATGATAGTTGTAGTTTGCTGTTGCTAACCAATACACCCTTATCACTGTTTACATACTCAGATGCAGCAAGCTCCAATAACATATCAGTCTTGTCAGCAGTAAAGGCCTGAGGTTGTAAGTTAGGGCAACCCAAACTCGCACAATTCACCGCATAATGAGTGCGCGGATCTTGCCAAATCGGTCTTAGGATTCGATGTTCAATGTCATTGAGTGTCAGTGACTTCCCGTTAACGCTTACCACATCATCTCCCCATGGTCCGAAACTAAATAGACCACCGAGTTTAGTGATGGATTTTATTGGGTAGGCATCAAGAATTAAATCGACAGTCACGGCGTTATATAGATTAACCCAGTAGGCATACTGCTCCGCTTTTGAATAGTCGAGCGGATTAACCTGTTCTAATCTCTTGATGTACTGCTTGAGTTTGGTCTTATCGGCAGTGTTCACTGCTTGGTAGCGAACTAGGGTATTTTGACCTTGTTGAACTAAGTAGTTGTCGAGGAATAGCTGCCAATCTTGATGAGGTACCTGTTCTAGATTGGTTTCGTTGCTTCGATTCCAGTATGGCCAAAGATCGGATTTCGGCGCAGACCAAGCTAAGGTTGAGAAAAGTAGGCTGACAATAAAAAGTAGTTGTTTCATGGCATTCTCCTGATGACTGACTACTAAGACCTTATGCTTTACGATTTTCTTTCATGGCTCTTAAGTTAAATAGCGGAACTTATCTAAATAAAGGGTTGAGTTTAATAAAGACGTTGAGTTAAATAAAAGATTGAACCAAATAAAAAAGGTTGGCGCTAGGCCAACCTTTTATATGAACACAAAACTGTGTGACTCTACTTCAAGACTTCTTTACTTCAGGAAGCTAGGAATCTTAGCTTCAAACTCTGAAATCTTATCTGCGTGTTGAAGCGTTAGGCCGATGTTATCTAGGCCATTCAGCAAACAGTGACGACGGAACTCATCAATCTCAAACGAGTATTCTTTTCCATTCGCACTGACTTTCATTGCTTCTAAATCAACGTCGATCTCAGCGCCTTCGTTTGCCTCAACGAACTGGAATAGTTCATCGACTTCCTGTTCTGTCAGACGAACAGGGACCATCTGGTTGTTGATCGAGTTACCGTAGAAAATATCTGCAAAGCTTGGCGCGATCATCACTTTAATACCGTAATCGGCAAGCGCCCACGGTGCATGTTCACGAGATGAACCACAACCAAAGTTTTCACGAGCGAGAAGAATTGAAGCGCCTTTATAGCGGGGTGCGTTCATTACAAACTCAGGGTTTGGCTGTTGGCCTGCATCATCAAGGAAGCGCCAGTCGTGGAACAAGTGCTTACCAAAACCGATACGGTTCACTTTCTGTAGAAACTGCTTTGGAATGATCGCATCAGTATCGATGTTGGCCGTATCTAGAGGAACGACTAATCCGGTGTGTTGTTGAAAACCTGACATGTTAAATCCTCTAATTAAAGTTCACGAATATCGACAAAGTGACCAGCGATTGCTGCTGCGGCTGCCATTGCTGGGCTAACTAGGTGCGTACGACCATCACGGCCTTGGCGACCTTCAAAGTTACGGTTTGATGTAGAAGCACAGCGCTCTTGTGGACCAAGGCGGTCGTTGTTCATTGCAAGACACATAGAACAACCTGGCAAACGCCATTCAAAGCCGGCTTCTTTAAAGATTACATCTAAGCCTTCAGCTTCTGCTTGTGCTTTAACTTGCTCAGAGCCCGGAACGATCAATGCTTGAACGTGTTTCGCTACTTGACGGCCTTTCGCTACTGCTGCTGCTGCACGCATGTCTTCGATACGCGAGTTAGTACAAGAACCAACAAACACTTTATCGACGTTATAATCCGATAACGATTTACCTGCTTCAAGACCCATGTATGCCAGAGCCTTTTCTGCTGAAGCTTTCTCAACAGGATCTGCAAAGCTTTCTGGTGCAGGGATTGGCGTGTCTACCGAGATAACCTGACCTGGGTTAGTGCCCCAAGTAACTTGTGGCTTGATGTCTGCTGCTTCTAATGTCACAACTGCATCGAATTCAGCGTCAACATCGGTTTTCAATGTGTCCCAGTATTCGATTGCTGCTTCTAAGTCTTCACCTTGTGGAGAGAACTTACGACCTTTGATGTACTCGTATGTCGTTGCATCAGGGGCGATTAAGCCTGCTTTAGCGCCAAGCTCGATTGCCATGTTACATACCGTCATACGACCTTCCATCGTAAGGTCGGTAATTGCCTCACCACAGAATTCAACCACGTAGCCTGTACCGCCAGCAGCCGTTGTTTTACCGATGATCGCTAGTACGATGTCTTTTGCCGTGATGCCCGCAGCAACCTTGCCTTTTACTTCGATCTTCATGGTTTTAGCACGAGCTTGTTTTAGCGTTTGCGTTGCTAGAACGTGCTCAACTTCAGAAGTACCGATACCGAATGCTAAAGAACCAAATGCACCGTGTGTTGCTGTGTGTGAGTCACCACATACGATGGTCATGCCCGGCAGTGTAATACCTAGCTCAGGGCCCATTACGTGAACAATACCTTGGTATTTGTGGTTTAGGTCGTAGAGCGTGACACCAAACTCTTCACAGTTCTTCGATAGTGTTTCCATTTGGATACGAGCCATCTCACCAGAAGCGTTGATGTCTTTGGTTTGTGTCGATACGTTGTGATCCATCGTCGCAAAAGTTTTGCCTACTTGGCGAACTTTACGGCCTTTTTCACGCAGACCATCAAAGGCTTGTGGCGACGTTACTTCATGGACTAAGTGGCGATCGATATAAAGAATTGGCGTTTCGCCCTTTGCTGCAACTGCAACGTGAGCGTCATAAACTTTTTCGTATAAGGTTTTTGCTTGCTGGTTTGTCGACATAGCTTTTCTTCCTTGGGATCATCAGTCCCAGTGTTTGTTTCGAGCCAAGTCATGCGGTTTACGATGACTTGGCTTGATATTATTCTTATGTACTTGCTTCAATCGGAGCATTTAGCTTATGAAGCTAAGATGTACTCAGCGATCTTGTCACCCATTTCAGAGGTAGTCAGTGCTTGGTTCTTACCTGCAAGGTCTGCCGTTAGCTCACCTGCAGAAAGTGCTTTAGATACCGCTGATTCGATGTCTTGTGCTGCCGCTTCTTCGCCTAGGCTGTAACGAAGCATTAGCGCTGCAGAAAGAATTTGCGCGACTGGGTTCGCAATGTTCTTACCTGCGATATCTGGTGCGCTGCCACCTGCTGGTTCGTATAGGCCGAAGTTGCTTTCGTTTAAGCTTGCAGAAGGAAGCATACCCATGGAGCCTGTGATCATTGCGCACTCATCAGAGATGATGTCACCAAAGATGTTTGAACATAGCATTACGTCAAACTGAGATGGGTCTTTGATTAGCTGCATGGTCGCGTTGTCGATGTACATGTGGTTTAGCGTGACATCTGGGTAATCTTTTGCGATTTCTTCAACCACTTCACGCCATAAGATAGAGCTCTGCAGAACGTTTGCTTTGTCGATTGAGTAAACGTTTTTGTTACGTAGACGTGCAGATTCAAACGCAATCTTTGCAATACGTTCGATCTCGTAACGGTGATAAACCTCTGTATCAAAAGCTTTCTCAGTTGCGCCTTCGCCTTCACGACCTTTAGGTTGGCCGAAGTAGATGCCGCCTGTTAGTTCACGAACTACAACGATATCGAAGCCGTTACCTGAGATGTCAGCACGCAAAGGAGAGAAAGACTCTAGACCTTTGTGGATTTGTGCAGGACGTAGGTTACAGAACAGTTGGAAGTGTTTACGTAGAGGAAGTAGGGCACCACGTTCTGGTTGATCGTTTGGTGGAAGGTGTTCCCACTTAGGGCCGCCAACCGAGCCGAAAAGTACCGCGTCAGATTCTTCACAGCCTGTTACTGTCGCTTCTGGAAGTGGACAGCCGTGGTTATCAATTGCGATACCACCAACATCATACTCTTCGCGAGAAAAGCTAATTGCGTGTTTCTTTTCAATCGCGTCTAGCACCTTGTGTGCTTGTTGCATTACTTCTGGGCCAATGCCATCACCAGGTAGTACGGCAATTTTGTATGATTTATCTGTCATGTTAATCCTTTAATTCTTGTTACTGAGCTGTTTGGCTCGTTTTAAATTTTGTCCCTAAAGCCAACAACATCGGCTCTAGGGCTCTGTTATTGGGGTCTTAAACAGTCGCGAATTTTTGCTGCTTCATTTCAGCAATAGTGTCTGCGCGTTGAATGCTATTGATAACGTGTAGCAACGCTTGACCAGAAGCTTCAACGATATCGGTTGAAACGCCAGTACCGTGGTACTTACGGCCTTTATAGTTAGCAATGATGTCCGCTTGACCTAAGCCATCTTCGCCTTCACCTTTTGCAGTTAGGTCGAACTTATCCAACGCTATTTCGTAGCCTGTTAAGCGGTAGATACATTGGTATAAAGCATCAACCGGGCCATTGCCGACAGCGGCTTCGCATTTCTCTTCATCACCACATTGCAGTTTGATGCTGGTGGTAGACATAACACTACCAGATTGTACGCTTAGGTAGTTAAGTTTATAGAAGTCATCTTCATCACGTAGATTCGCGAAGTGCATCAATGCTTCTAGGTCGTAATCGAACACTTGTCCTTTACGGTCAGCAAGCTTCAAGAAGTCTTCGTACAATGAATCTAGGTTGTACTCATTATCTTTATAACCCATAGCGTCCATGTGACTCTTAACCGCTGCTCGGCCACTACGGCTTGTTAGGTTTAAGGCTTTGTTTTTCAAGCCAATAGACTCAGGCGTCATGATCTCATAAGTGTTCTTGTTCTTTAGCATGCCATCTTGGTGAATACCTGAAGAGTGGCTGAATGCGTTAGCACCGACGATTGCTTTGTTGTCTTGAATTGGCATGTGGCAAAGCTGACTTACCAACTTACTGGTACGGTGGATCTCCTTGTGATCCAAGCCAGTATGAACACCCAAAAGCTCTTGACGAGTTTTGATGATCATTGCTATTTCTTCTAAAGAACAATTACCTGCACGTTCGCCAATACCATTGATTGTGCCTTCAATTTGGCGAGCGCCCGCTTGCACAGCTGCAATTGAGTTTGCAACCGACATACCTAAGTCATCGTGACAGTGAACAGAGATGATCGCTTGGTCGATGTTGGGTACGCGATCGAATAGCGTTTTAATAATGCCACCAAACTCATTCGGTACTGTATAGCCTACCGTGTCTGGAATGTTGATGGTCTTAGCGCCTGCGTTAATCGCGGCTTCAACCATGCGACATAGGTTGTCGATAGGGGTACGGCCGGCATCTTCACAAGAGAATTCAACATCATCGGTATAGTTACGAGCGTGCTTGACTGCTTTCACTGCCATCTCTACTACGTCATCGTAGCTGCGGCGTAATTTGTCTTGTACGTGAACCGTTGATGTTGAGATGAAGGTATGAATACGGAACTGGTCAGCCACTTTAAGCGCTTCTGCAGCGGCATCGATATCTTTCGCTACGGCACGAGAAAGTGCACAAATACGGCTGTCTTTGATGTGCTTAGCGATGGTTTGTACTGACTCAAAATCACCTGGAGAAGAGATAGGGAAGCCAGCTTCGATAACATCTACACCCAGTCTCTCAAGAGCATAAGCGATCTGTAACTTCTCTTTTACCGTAAGGCTTGCAGCCAATGCTTGCTCGCCGTCACGTAAGGTAGTATCAAAAATTATTACTTGATCGTTCATGGGTGCTTCCTTATATCGATAATGAATCGATTGCTATCCAAATTATTATTAAGAATGATGTTCTTTTAAAAGTGCCAGTTACAAAAAAACCCGCTCAGTGCGGGTTTTAATATTTGTGTAGTTCTTGACCCACAACTTACCCGCGCGATTGGTTCACGATAAGGAGAAGTTTCAGCAGTAGAGAAGAAGAAAAAATCATTACACAAATATCCGTAAATAAACTGTTAACACCATATTTACCGTAATTTATTCTGAGCGTCAAACAAGAAAATCCAATATCAGCGTGCATTGGCAGTGTTTTGGTTTTGTTTGTGCTGTTTTTTGTTTAAGTGTTAGCGATATCAACTAAATGGTGGTTTTGTATTGGCGGGTTAGTTTATCGTTTGGCTGATGTGTAGGTTAAAACTTTGTAGTAAATATTTTTAATGGAACGATTCACCAAAAAAATCACAAGCGTGACTAAAGTAATTAATCAATTGATTAAATAGTGAGTAATTAATCTTCTACTGTTATGCCTGTTTATCTCTATAATTAATCGAATGATTAATTATAGAGATAGGTTGATGCCATGACAGCAAGAAAAGCGGGGCGACCTCAACAGAACTTAGATGTTCGACAACTATTGATTGAGCATGCTCGTGATCTGTTTGTCGTTCAGTCATACGACAAGGTCTCGACACGCCTGATTGCAGATCGTGCGGGTGTGAACATTGCGATGATCCGTTATTACTTTGGCAGTAAGGCTGGATTATTTGAGGCGATGCTGCGTGAAACGCTACGACCGATGCAATTGCAAATGCAGAGATTGGTTGAAGAAAGCAGCCATGAGAACTTTCTTGATTTAATGCGGACTTACTATAAAGAGATGGTCAAGGTGCCCAAGTTTCCTCGCTTGATTGCTCAAGTGATGAATATGCCTCCCTCTGAAGTGCAAAGAGAGTTGCTCGAAAAGGTTTTTCTCGATGTCGCCAAGCCAGCCCAAGATGTCATTTTTGAAAAGCTGGTTGAACAAGGCATCTTAAAACAGAACATGGATCCAAAATTGTGTCGAGTTTCGTATATAAGCTTGATGGTGTTCCCCTTCATTGCTCCGCCCCCTCTATTAGCAATCCATGGTATTGAGATTAATGAAGAATTTCTTAACCGTTTAATCGAACACAACATTCAATTGATGACCGAAGGCTTTATCAACGCACCGAGCCCTTCTGCAGTGCAGGACAAAAGATAATGAAAATAAATAAAAAACTACTCTTCTTCCCAGCACTTGCGGTTGGTGTCATCGGCCTTGTGACTGCGATTAGCTTAAAGCCGGATCTGCCGACTAAGCCCGCGGGAGATAGGGCTCGTCTAGTCGAAACAGTTAGTTTAGAACAACAAATGATCGCGCCGTTGGCGGTGGGCTTTGGCAAAGTAGTCCCTAAAGTTGAATGGAAAGCCATCGCCGAGGTGACAGGGCAGATTGTTTATCGACATCCAGACCTAGAAAAAGGGCAGATCATTCCAGCGGGAACTGAGGTACTTAAGATCGATCCTTTGGATTACGAGTTGAAGTTGGTACAAGCTGAAGCGGATCTTAAATCAAGCCAGACTTCATTAGCGAAATTGAATCAAGAAGAAGACAACCTGAATCAGACTCTTAAGATCGAAAAGAATCGCTTAGTGATCAGCAATAAAGAGCTGCAACGTAAACAAGATCTGCGCAAGAAAGGGCTAACTTCTCAATCCGATGTTGATCTCCAGCAGCAAAGTGCGTTGTCTCAACAGAAGCTTGTATTGGATATTGACAACCAAATTGCATTGATGCCAGATGAAAAGCGTGTTGCGGAAGCAGTGATTAAGGTGAATGTCTCTAAAGTAAAAGAGGCGCAACGCTCTTTGGATAAAACGACCATTACTTTACCTAGAGCGATGCGAATAGCTCAGGTCGATATTGAACAGAACCAAGTGGTTAATCTTCAGCAAGAGATGTTTGTTGCTCACGGGATTAAAGTTATGGAAGTTGAGGCGCAACTCTCTATTCACGATATGCAAACTTTAGCCTCAAGCTTTACTCAATTCCCTCGTGATGTCGCAGGCATACCAAACCCTTATGAAGCGCCAATCAAAGCAAGTATTCAGCTAAACAGTGGCAGCCTTAACCTCAATTGGCCTGCAAAGGTGGCGAGAATCAGTGAAACCGTTGATGAGAACCAAGCAACTGCGGGGATCATTCTTGAAATTGGTCAAGACTATTCAGCTCTGCAGCCAAGCAGTGCAACGCCTTTGGTCAATGGCATGTTCGTCAAAGCAGAGATTGAAGGCTTGGCCAACCTTAGTTGGGTTGTCCCAGAGCGCGCTTTGCACGGTGATAAGGTTTATCTGATGGATGACAGCCAGCGCTTACAAGTGGTGAATGTTGAAGTGCTTTATCGCAGAGACAATCAAGTGGTTGTGAGTGGTGAGCTAAAAACGGGAGATAAACTAGTTCTCAATGATGTCCTGCCAGCAATCGAAGGCATGTTACTGAAAGAGTCGAACTCTGAAGAGGCTGAGCTTGAATCAGATACTCAGGAGAGTGCGTCATGATCAAGTTTTTCTCTCGGCACCCAACAGCAGCAAACTTGTTGATGCTTGGGTTGTTGATTTTGGGTATAAGCTCACTATCAACCATCAAACGTGAAACCTTTCCTGCCTATGATCCACCTTACATTATGGCGGCGATCGTTTATCCCGGCGCATCACCACAAGAAGTGGAAGAGAGCTTATGTGTGCGAATGGAAGATGCAGTAGACGGCTTAGCCAACATTGAAGAGACTCAGTGTGAAGCCATCGAAGGCAGCGCTCGTTTAATTCTCAAGTTAAATGAGAAAGCGGACATTGGCCGAATGCTGGTGGACGTTCAAACTCAGATCAACTCGATCAATGATTTCCCTAGTGAGATTGAATCTCCGGTTGTTCAAGAGTTGGATTGGAATGAACCGGTAGTTGATATCGCGATTACAGCCGAAACCTCATGGCCTGAACTCAAAGCTTACGCCGAAGATCTCAAACGAACCATGAAGCTCGATTACGACGTTTCTTTAGTCGAAGTTAGTGGTTTTTCCGATCACCAATATCGTGTCGAACTGGATACCCAAGCCATTCGCCAGTTGGGTTTGAGTGTCGGTGATATCGCCGACCAAATTGGTCGTCAGAATGTAAAGCTGCCGAGTGGTAACGTTGAAACACCAGACAAGAATTTTTTGATTCGTTTTGATGAAAGACGAATTACACCGGTTGAGCTGGAAAGCATCGTGGTTGGCTCTGCGCCTAATGGATCAGTGATTCGTTTGAGAGACATAGCCAAAATAACCGACCGCTTTGAGCTTGATGAACAGAAGGTTCTATTTGATGGTAAGCCATCTGCTCTGTTGAAAATCAGTAAGAACAAAGAAGATGATGCGTTACGAATTAAAGAGAACGTGACTCGATTCGTTGAAGATCAAAGCGCGATTGCGCCCGATGGCGTGACATTGCAAATGACCAACGATCTCTCGTCGGTACTTTGGGATCGTCTAACCATGATGGTGCGCAATGGCTGGCAAGGTATTGTGTTGGTGTTCGCAACCATGTGGCTGTTCTTCAGTTTACGATATTCATTCTGGGTTGCAGCAGGTTTGCCGGTAGCCTTCCTTGGTGGCTTGTTCTTAATGGCTAACTTGGGCTTGTCGATTAACATCATGTCATTGGTCGGTTTATTAATGGCGATTGGTATCATGATGGACGACGCCATCGTGATAGCCGAATCGATAGCCTCCCATTTAGATAGGGGACAAAGCGTTGATGATGCGGTGTACAACGGCGTAAAGAAAGTGCTTCCCGGAGTACTGTCTTCTTTCCTAACCACGGTGTGTATTTTCGGTAGCTTACTGTTCCTTGATGGGGAAATGGGCGCGGTGCTTAAAGCGGTGCCTCAGGTGCTTATCTTGGTGTTGTCGCTGAGCTTAATCGAGGCGTTTCTTATTCTACCAAATCACTTATCTCATTCATTACACAAAGAAAAAAATGATAAGCCAGCGCTGCGCTTTAAAGTTGTGTTGTTAGAGAAGTTCGAGAACTTTCGTAATACCATCTTGATGAACATGGTTGAGAAGGTCGTGACGTTCCGCTACGCCTTTATGGGTGGAGTGATAACCTTATTACTTCTATCTATCTCCTTGATTGCTGGTGGTGTTGTCAAATTCCAACCATTTCCTGAGTTGGATGGTGATATTGCCGAGGCTCGCATCATTCTTCCACCGGGCGCATCACTGTCTCAAACCGAGAAAGTGGTCCATAAAATAGTCGCATCTGCTGAACGTTTGAATGAGCAGTGGAGTGAAGACGTCGAGGACGGTAATAGATTGGTTGAGCATATCACCAGCCAATTCAATGCAAACGCGGATGCCAATGAATCAGGGCCACACTTAGCTACCGTGCGCTTAGACTTACGAGGTGCAGAAAGTCGCAACACGGTGATCGATGATTTCATTGATGCATGGCGGGAAGACATCGGCGATTTGGCGGACCCTATCTCGCTGGTTTTCAAACAACCGACGATGGGGCCGGGTGGTCGTGCTATCGAGATCCGCGCCAAACATGATGATCTTGCTGCATTGAAATCGGCTTCTTTGGATATTCAGGAGTACCTTAATCAGTTTGATGGTGTGCATGGTGTTCTTGATGACATGCGCATGGGTAAGGAAGAGATCTTAGTTAAACTTCGCCCAGGTGCGGAAACCTACAATGTGAATGGGCAGATGATTGCTTCCCAATTGCGTGCGGCCTTCTTTGGTCAGACTGCGGATGAAATCCAAATTGGGGTTGAGAACATTTCGATTGAGGTACGCCTTGATAAAGAACAGGCGGGTGATTTACAGCAACTGGCTAACTTCCCAATCATCACCGCAGACGGCAGTCAGATCCCGCTAGCTACATTGGCAACGCTAGATTTTCAACGTAATTACGTGCGAATCCAACGTATCGATGGGCTGAGAACCATCAGTATCTTTGGTGACATCGATAATAAGAAGGCGAGCTCTTCCGCGATTTTGGCTCAGTTTCAAAAAGAAGAAGCCGCTAAGCTGATTCAAAAATACCCAGGCTTACGTTTTGATTTCGAAGGCGAAGCCAAAGATGCAGCTAAGACTGGAGCCTCGATGGGCAAAGGTTTCTTATTGGGCTTATTCGGCGTATTTGCGATTCTGAGTTATCAATTCAGAAGCTACTTGGAACCTGTGGTCGTAATGTTGGCAATTCCACTGGCCTTCATTGGGGTAGTTGTTGGTCACTGGCTGTTAGGGCACGCGTTAAGTATGCCGAGCATGATGGGCTTTGTGTCGCTTGCCGGTATTGTGGTTAATGATTCCATCTTGTTGGTGCAGTACATTCGTCACCATGTTGATGAGGGAGATAGCGTTCATGACTCGGTGGTGAAGGCCAGTCGCGAGCGTTTCCGTGCGGTATTTTTGACATCAATGACGACCGCTGCTGGTTTGCTACCGCTGTTGACGGAAACCAGCTTGCAGGCTCAGGTTATCCAACCATTGGTTATTTCAATTGTGTTTGGCATATTTGCTTCAACCTTACTGGTGTTGTTTATGATCCCTGCCGCTTACGCGATATTGGCTGACTTCGGGTTGGTGAAGAAGCATGAGCCATTAGCGCTATAATCTTTAGCGCTATTATCATTAGAGAGCACTATTATCATTAGCGAGCTCTATAACCATTAGCACGATAGAAGTAGTGTTTGCTTATATAAAGAAGCAAAAACATAGAAGAATAAAGCGGCCTTGTGTCGCTTTATTTTTATCGGCTGCTTCTAGGCTCCTATTAGCTTACTTAGTGAAAGCGGTTAATTCGCTTCAAAATTCATTTTAGTTCATTAAAAACGTCACTTAACTGTCATTTCAGGGGCATACCTTGAGCCTTAACTGAATGAGGATTGTTAAGGAGATCGTATGCGTACTATCGAACCGATTGTCCGCTGGGATGTGGCATTTTCTGTTTTCTGTTTGAAGAACCGTTATAGCGGGCAACATGCAACACTGAGTAAAGCGGTGTCTCATACTGGGGATGGTCACTTATATGTGTTGATCGCTCTGATTGCGCTGTTAGCTGATGGCTATACAGGTCGTGAATTTTTAATGGTTGGTCTAGCCGCTTTTGCGATAGAGCTGCCGATTTATTGGTTAGCCAAGAACACTCTTAAGCGCCGTAGACCCGCTGAATTCTCTTCATTGCTTCACTCTCACATTGTGCCATCAGATAAATACAGCCTGCCTTCTGGGCATTCCGCTGCTGCATTTGTTATGGCGACTCTAATCGGACATTTTTATCCAAGTCTCTATCTCTTTAGCTTGATTTGGGCGACAGCGATTGCTGGCTCTCGAATCCTACTCGGTGTGCACTTTTTAACGGATGTCTTAATTGGTGCAGCGTTAGGTATAGCGTGCACAAGCCTAGCCATTTACTTCATTTTATAGCGCTTAGTCGTATGGTTGTTTGTTCTGTTGTTCATATTAAAAAGACACAGGCAAAGACAGCAGCGCTCGAATTGTTAATCTTCAAGGAACCTGAATGAAAATTTTATATGGCGTACAAGGTACAGGGAATGGTCACATCGCTCGTGCGAGAGCAATGGCCGTCGCTTTTCGTCAGAAAAATATCGATGTCGACTTTCTGTTCTCTGGGCGTGACGAGAGTAAATTCTTTTCGATGGAAGCATTTGGCAATTATCAGACCCGCAGCGGCTTAACTTTTTACAGCGAGCAGGGGAAGGTTAAATACGGCAAGACATTCATCGAGAACAACATCTGGCGATTTCTCCGCGAGGTTAACCAGCTCGATCTTGCGCCTTATGACTTAGTGCTTAATGATTTTGAACCTGTGACGGCATGGGCGGCTAAGAGGCAAGGTGTGCCATGCATTGGGATAAGCCACCAGAATGCGTTCCGCTATGATGTACCTAAAGAAGGGGGCAACTGGATTGAACATTCCGTGATTCAACATTTCGCCCCAACTGAGCACTCTATTGGTTTGCACTGGTATCACTTTGAACAGCCAATATTGCCACCTATCGTTCACACGCCTGCGTGTGATGAGCGAGCTAAAGCAACACAAGACTTCACCTTGGTTTATCTACCATTTGAGGATCTTGATGCTATCTCTGAGTTGTTGATGAAGTTTGTTTCTCATCACTTTGTCTGTTATCACCCGAATGTGATTGAGCATAGCCGAGTCGAAAATATAGAGTTCAAACCACTCAGTCATGCCGGCTTCCAATTCGATCTCAATCAGTGCTCTGGTGTGGTGGCCAACGGCGGTTTTGAATTGCCATCTGAAGCCTTAACTTTAGGTAAGAAGTTGCTTCTTAAGCCTCTTGAGGGACAGTTCGAACAACAAAGTAATGTGGCGACGCTTGAAGCGCTCGGGTTGGCTCAAACCATGAGCTTTTTAGACGCGGCTACCTTGCGTGGTTGGCTCGGTGAAAAGCAGGCAGAAGTGGTCACTTATCCCGACGTGGCAAGTGCACTTGTTGAGTGGGTGTTAGCGGGCAATTGGTCCAACCAAGATGACTTAAGAAAGCAACTTTGGGACAAGGTAGATTTTCCTAGTTATGCATCGCTCACTTAACTCATAAGTGTTATTTCTGAATTGGCTGGTTGAACGATTCATGAGTTCAATAATTTGTAACAAATGTAACCAAAACGATAGAACAGCTAAATAAGTCGAAATGAAACTCATAAGTGACGCATTTTATGTTTTTTTATAACTCCATAAGCAACTGATTTTTAGGTGTTGTTTAATCATTAAGGTAAAATTAAATTATTCTTTATCAATCTTGTTGGTAGCTCGAGATTTATTGGTTAATAGTAATGGCAATCCGAAAAACATCGGTCTGATAAATATAAGAATTAGTGGTTATCTATTCCCACACCATTACCAATTTAACCCTGTCGAACCGACAAGAGGCAACTTGAATGTTAGAGAAAAAAGACGCAATGAGTGCAATTGCAAGCTACAGAATGGAAAGCACACTTCGTGGAGTCGACTTAAATCTTTTGACTGTATTTGATGCAGTTATGCAAGAGCAAAATATTACTCGTGCAGCTCATAATCTGGGCATGTCTCAGCCAGCGGTAAGTAATGCTGTTGCTCGTTTGAAAGTAATGTTCAACGACGAGCTATTCATGCGTCAAGGTCGTGGTATTCAACCGACTCAACGTGCTCGTCAGTTGTTTGGTCCAATCCGCCAAGCGCTGCAGTTAGTACGCAACGAATTGCCAAGTTCTGTATTCTCACCAGAGTCGTCTTCTCGTTTGTTCAAACTTGCAATTTGTAGCCCTTGCGACATGCGTTTTGCACCTAAGATTATGTCGACAATCAACGACCAAGCACCTAGCGTTAATCTGCACATGGATGCAGAATTTGACCGTCAACTTTCTGAGCGCATGCGTTACCAAGAAATTGACTTCGTTATTGATTACTCGCGTTTTGATGAACAAGGTTTCTCAAGCACTGAAATCTTCCAAGATGAATTGGTTGTGGTCGCTTCTGCTTCTCACCCACGCATCAACGGTGAAGTTTCAGCAGCAGAATTGCTTAACGAAAAGCACGCTAAACTGTCTCGCATTCACGGTCAACGTAGCTTCTCTGAGCAAGCTTACCGTGACCTAGATTGCACGCCTTTCTACGAAGGTACGAGCTTGAGCAACGTTCTTTACGTTGTTGGTCAATCTGAACTTGTAACAATCGCTCCTCGTTGGATGGTAGAACATGCAGCAAACAAAGAGCAGCTTCAGATTCTAGATTTCCCATTCGATAATGCGGCGATTTCTGGCTTCCTTAGCTGGCACGAATCAAGTGAAAAGGACAAAGGACACATCTGGTTACGAGATCAGTTAATGATGATCTGTGGCGAAGTAGTAGCGCTTAACTAGACACTAATTCCTATGATTTATAAGCCCTAAGCTAGGAGTCTGGCTTGGGGTTTTTTTGTACCTGCTATTTTTGTTGATAGAAAACTTAGCGTGAGACGTACTATTACTGATAACTTTGAGCTTCATCAGTTGCCTTTTCCATGATCAGAGGTACACTTGTGCGCTCAAAAAAGCTTACAGGTGTAAGCCAAAGGTAAAGAGATGGCCAATTTAGATTTTCATATCGTAAAAAGACTTCGTGACCAAATTGCCCAAGGCGGCAACCGTACAGCTTTGAAGCACAAAGTAGACAATGTATGGCAAGGTATTAGCTGGGAACAATTTGGACAACAAATCGATACGCTTTCATTAGCGCTATTGGCTCAAGGATTGAGAGTTCAGGATAAGATCGGTATCTTCTCGAACAATATGCCTCAGTGGACTGTGGCTGACTTCGCATCCTTACAAGCGCGCCTTGTAACGGTACCAATCTACCCAACCAACACAGCGGCACAGTCTTCTTACATTATCCAAAATGCGGATGTGAAGATCTTATTCGTTGGTGAGCAAGCTCAATTCGATGCGGCGGTTAGCCTTTTTGAAGAGTGTGAACAGCTAGAAGTTGTTGTGGCGATGTCTGATGATATCGATCTGCAAGGACATCGCTTTGCTGTCTCTTGGAAAGAGTTCATGGCTCGTGGTGTTGAAGATCAGCGAGCTGAGCTTGATGTTCGTCTTGCGGATGCCAGCATGGATGACTTACTGACGCTTATCTATACCTCTGGTACAACAGGCCAGCCTAAAGGTGTAATGCTTGATTACACTAATGTTGGCTATCAACTAAAAGGCCATGATGAGCGTCTCAGCTTAAGCAAAGACGACGTCTCATTGTGTTTCTTACCTCTATCACATGTATTTGAACGCGCTTGGACTTTCTATGTCCTTTATAAAGGCGCAACCAACTGCTATTTGCAAGACACCATGCAAGTTCGTGACGCACTGAGTGATGTTAAACCAACGGTTATGTCTGCTGTTCCTCGCTTCTACGAGAAGATTTTCTCAGCGATTCACGAGAAAGTATCTAAAGCACCGTTTATTCGTAAAGTACTCTTTACTTGGGCGGTGAACATGGGCGCGAAGCTTTCTGTTTGTCATCAAGAAGGTCGTACACCATCATTCATGCTGAAGAAGAGCCATGCGCTTGCTGACAAGCTTGTGTTATCTAAACTGCGAGCTCTGTTAGGTGGTAACATCAACTTCATGCCATGTGGTGGCGCGAAGCTTGATGAAACCATTGGTCGCTTCTTCCACGCGATTGGTATCAATGTAAAACTTGGCTACGGCATGACAGAAACCACGGCAACAGTATCGTGCTGGGATGATCGTTGTTTTAACCCTGATTCGATCGGTATGTCGATGCCGGGCGCTGAAGTGAAAATTGGCGCTAAGGACGAGATTCTTGTTCGTGGCCCAATGGTGATGCGTGGCTACTACAAGATGCCAGAAGAGACAGCTAAAACATTTGACGAGCATGGTTTCCTAAAAACGGGTGATGCGGGTCATTTTGATGAAAATGGTAATCTATTCATTACTGATCGCATAAAAGAATTAATGAAGACTTCTGGCGGTAAGTACATTGCACCGCAAGTGGTTGAAGGCGCAATTGGTAAAGATCACTTTATCGAGCAGATTGCTGTTATCGCTGATACGCGCAAATTCGTTTCTGCACTGATTGTTCCTTGTTATGACTCGCTAGAAGAGTATGCCAAAGAGCTTAATATCAAATATCATGACCGTGTGGAACTTGTTAAAAATCACCAAATAGTAGAGATGCTAGAGAAGCGTGTGAATGACTTACAACAAGAGCTAGCGAAGTTTGAGCAAGTGAAGAAGTTCAAGTTGCTGCCAAAAGCGTTTTCTATGGATGATGGTGAGCTAACACCGACCCAGAAACTGCGTCGTAAGGTTATTAACGATAAGTATCAAGACGAAATCGAAGAAATGTACAACGAAAAGCCTAAAGATAAGTAGTTTTCTGTTTAGATAAATTTTCAGTTGTTTAAAAATCCCCCTACGAATGTGATTGCATTTTTAGGGGGATTTTTTGTATCTAATGACACAGCACAATGTGCGAAAGCGCACACCAACAAGCTCGCTGTTTATCGATAAATAGCGAGCTGCTGAAATATTAAGTGCTTTTTTTTATTAAGTAGGCAGTGTTTAAGCCTAGTATGAAAGCCTGTATTGGGTTTTATTTGATGCTTTGAGCTAATAGTTGGTTTTTTGGCACTGTTGCCGAATAACAGGCGTTAGACCAGATGATAATAAAGCGTTAAAGTTGTTTCGTATTACTGTTTGTTGTTATCACTACAGACAGCCATAGCCGAAAAAGTGGAAGTATTTCGAATTAGGCTACGAATAAGCCCTAGACTATGAAAAACCAGCCCAACATGTTCACCAAATGTGATTGGAAACTGGTGAGGAGAGCAATATGACAACAAAACCTGAAACAGCTATGTCATCCGGCGCTGAAATGTTATCCGGCGCTGAGATGGTGGTGCAGTCTCTAATTGAAGAGGGTGTAGAACAAATTTTTGGTTATCCAGGTGGTTCTGTACTTGATATCTACGATGCGCTGCATGCTAAAACTGCTGAAATTAAACACGTATTAGTACGACACGAACAAGCCGCTACCCACATGGCAGATGGCTATACTCGTTCTACCGGTAAGCCGGGTGTAGTACTTGTGTGTTCTGGGCCAGGTGCGACCAATACCGTTACTGGTATTGCAACAGCCTACATGGACTCAATCCCAATGATTGTTATTTCTGGTAACGTACCAAATAACCTTATTGGTAACGACGCCTTCCAAGAGTGTGACATCGTTGGTGTATCACGCCCGATCGTTAAACACAGCTTCCTCGTTAAGAAAGCGGAAGATATCCCTGAAGTCGTTAAAAAAGCATTCTATATTTCAACGACAGGACGTCCAGGTCCTGTGGTTATTGATCTGCCAAAAGACATTTTAAACCCACAAATTAAGCTTCCTTATGAATACCCAGAAACGATCAAAATGCGTTCATATAACCCAACGGTTACGGGTCATAAAGGTCAGATCAAAAAGGCGCTAAAAGCCCTTCTTGAAGCGAAGAAGCCGGTACTTTATGTCGGTGGTGGTGCGGTTATTTCTGAGGCAGATAAGCCGCTGTTAAAATTAGCAGAGGCACTGAATTTACCCGTGGTAAGTACCCTAATGGGGCTTGGCGCTTTCCCTGGTACTCATAAGAATTCTTTGGGTATGTTGGGCATGCATGGTTTGTATGAAGCCAATATGGCGATGCACAATGCGGACTTGATCTTTGGTATTGGCGTACGTTTTGATGATCGAACCACCAATAACCTAGATAAGTACTGTCCTGATGCGAAGATCATGCATATTGATATCGATCCATCTTCTATCTCTAAGAACGTTAAAGTGGATCTACCGATTGTAGGTTCAGCGGAAAAAGTACTAGAAAGCATGGTTAACCTGCTTATTGAGCAAGGTGGAACTAACGATGCAGAAGCGATGGAAAGCTGGTGGAATGAAATTAAACAATGGCAAGAACGTGACTGCTTAACGTATGACAAAACGTCGGGTCGAATTAAGCCACAACAAGTTATTGAAACACTGCATAAAGTAACCAATGGCGATGCCTATGTTGCTTCGGATGTTGGTCAGCACCAAATGTTTGCTGCTTTGTATTACCCGTTTGACAAGCCACGCCGTTGGATTAACTCTGGTGGTCTAGGTACGATGGGCTTTGGCTTACCAGCTGGTATGGGCGTTAAGTTTGCGAAACCTGATGAAGAAGTTGTGATTGTTACTGGTGACGGCAGTATTCAAATGAATATCCAAGAGCTGTCGACTGCGCTGCAATACAATATCCCCGTTAAGATTATTAATCTTAACAACCGTTTCTTAGGCATGGTAAAACAGTGGCAAGACATTGTTTATCAAGGTCGTTACTCTAATTCATATATGGACTCTGTTCCTGATTTTGCTGCTATCGCTGAGGCTTATGGCCACGTTGGCATGCGTATTTCATCTCCGGATGAATTGGAATCAGGTTTGGAAAAAGCACTGGCGATGAAAGACCGTTTGGTATTTGTCGATATTAGTGTGGATGACACCGAGCACGTATACCCAATGCAGATCAAAGGCGAGGGTATGGATAACATGTGGCTAAGCAAAACGGAGAGAACATAGTATGAGACACATCCTTTCACTATTAATGGAAAACCAACCAGGTGCACTATCTCGTGTGGTTGGCTTGTTTTCTCAGCGTGGCTACAACATCGAGTCTTTGAATGTATCCCCTACGGATGATCCAACGCTTTCTCGTCTGAATGTCACCACTAACTCGAGCGAAATGCAGCTTGAGCAGATCCAAAAACAGCTACACAAGTTAATCGACGTACTTAAGGTACAAGAAGTGTCTGAGCTTGAGCATATCGAGCGTGAACTTCTGATGGTAAAAGTACGCGCTAGCGGCTTTGCTCGCGCTGAAGTGAAACGCACAGCGGATATATTCCGTGGTCAAATCGTTGATGTGACGGCTTCGAAATATACGGTTCAAATGGCCGGCACTAGCGAGAAGCTGGATGCTTTCATTCAGGCATTGTCTGAAGTAACGGAAGTACTTGAAGTGGCTCGAAGTGGGGTTGTTGGCATCGCACGTGGTGAACGAGCGTTGAAAGCCTAACGAAGAAAGATTTAAAGCTGCTTTTAAGCTAAAACTGAGCATTTAATCGTTTGAAAAAAATAGCGATTTTACTGATACGAACGGCCCTTAATTTGGGCCGTTTTGCTTTCTGGAAGTAAGCATCGTTTGTCCATACTTTCTTATTGCCATTCATTTCTTTGTAGCTCTCCATTAGGGCGCTATTGCGCTTTTTATAGAGTGCCCTGTTATTTACTGTGCTTGATCCCCTCCAGTACCATGCATCCATATTTATTGGGAATCTCATTTTTGAGAGACTTAAATCACAAAGTTTATATGATTAGACTAAAGTCTAATACTCGCGGTGATTTGAGCTAAACTGAACAATAATCAAACAGTCTTGCTTCATGTCATCTCATGATAAAAGATGCAATTAATAGAGTGTTTGCTAGATGTAAAAGGATGGCACCGTTAACTTAATTCAACTGGTTAGCTAACCCTATCAAAGTCTTGAAGGGCATTAGTTGAATTAGGTTCGCTGAAGCAAGGGTTTAGGGATCATACAGTCTGATTGAAAGAGGCGTGGTATGTTTGTCGATTTTTTAGTGAGGTTAACCATAGGTACATTAGCCGTTCTTGGCTTTCAACTGAGTGCATTGTATTTTTTACCTATGGTTGTGCTACTCAATACTCATCACAAAGAGTTTTTTGGGTGGTAGTTCAGTCGTAATACTGGAAATAAAAAACGGAGCTATTAGGCTCCGTTTTTATGTGGTTAGAATCTATCTTGACATTATGCGGCTTCGATAACTTCTTCAATTCGCTTCATTGAACTTAACAGGTGTTGATCCAATAGTTCTGTCGCTTGATCGACATTTTTAGCAAGTACCAGCTTCATGATCATTTCATGCTCATCAATATTGAACAGATCATCAGATGCGCTTTTCGCTGACATCGCTAGGAAGCGGTAGCGTTTTACTTGATTGATAAGATCATCAAAGAACTTAAACATGTTCTCTGAGTCTGCGCCTTCAAGTAACGCTGCATGGAACTGCTGGTGACGTTCTTCCCACTCAACACAATCAAACTCTTCTGAGACATATTGTATGCGTGATAGCTTGTGGTAGGAGGTTAATACTTCCAGTTCCCAGCTTTCATCGCCTGCTGAAATTGCCTTTTTAAGCAGAACAGAAGAGACAACACGAAGGCTTTCATATAGGTCATTGAGTTCTTTCTTTGATACCGGTGATACCCAGCAGCCTTTTTGTGGCTCTAGCTTTACGTATTTACTCCAAGATAGTTGCACTAAGGCTTCGCGAATTGGAGATGCGCCGACGTTGTATCGTGCTTTGAGATCAGCTACAACGAGTTTTTTACCTGGGGTTAATTCACCATTGAGAATATCTTGGCGAATCATCTTTGATACTTTGTCAGTAAGCGTAGGACTAGACATTACAAACCTCATGTATATTTGATTTCTAGTCTGCTAATCCGTTTCTTAGGAAGAGTTTATTGGAGTTTAACAGTACGTAGTTCTAATGTGATTGATAATACAGCGTACTGAAAAGTTAGGCAAGATTTTGTTTCATAAAAAAAGAGGGCCGAAGCCCTCTTTTATATTTTATGCGAATCGGTTCATTCTTATAGAACGTGAACAGATGCTGTGTTTGTAGTACCAGAAGCGACTAGAGCACCAGAAACCATAACTACGATGTCGCCTTTGTTACCTAGGCCAGATTGTAGAGCGATTTCTTTACCGTTGATGTAGAACGCGTCTGTGTTCTCGATAGAGTCAACAAGAACTGGCTTAACACCTTTAGTAAGAACTAGCTGTGCAGCTGTCTTTTCGTTAGTTGTTAGAGCAAGGATGTTTGCAGTTGGGAAGTACTTACGTACTGAACGTGCAGACTTACCGCCTTCAGTTGCAACAACGATTAGAGGAGCAGCTAGTTTCTCTGCTGTGTCTACAGCGCCTTTACATACTGCTTCAGTGATGCGTAGACGTGGGCTGTCTAGACGAGAACCTAGCTCAGCTTTAAGAGCTGAATCAGTACGGTTCGCGATTTGAGCCATGATAGTAACAGCTTCAACTGGGTACTTACCTTTAGCCGTTTCACCAGAAAGCATTACTGCATCAGTACCATCCATGATTGCGTTCGCAACGTCACCCGCTTCTGCACGAGTTGGACGTGGGTTGCTGATCATAGAGTCAAGCATTTGAGTTGCAGTGATAACCATCTTACGTGCGCGGTTACACTTCTCGATCATCATCTTCTGAGCGAAGATTACTTCTTCAGCTGGGATTTCAACACCTAGGTCACCACGAGCAACCATGATGCCGTCAGAAGCTTCAAGGATTGAATCGAAGTTATCTACACCTTCTTGGTTTTCAATCTTAGAAATGATGTGGATGTTCTCGCCGCCGTTAGCGTTTAGAAGCTCACGGATTTCTTTAACGTCTTCTTCTTTACGAATGAAAGAAGCAGCAACGAAATCAACGCCTTGCTCGCAACCAAACTTAAGGTCAGCTTTGTCTTTCTCAGAAAGAGCTGGAAGTTGAACAGAAACGCCAGGAAGGTTAACACCTTTGTTTTCGCCTAGAGCACCGTTGTTAAGAACTTTACACTTAACTTCAGTTTCTGTTGTTGCGATAACTTCCATTTCGATTAGGCCATCATCAACAAGGATAGTGTTACCTGCTGTTAGGTCCTTAGCGAAACCTAGGTAAGTTACTGCTACTACGTCTTTGTTACCAACAACTGTTGCATCAGTTGTGAAAGTGAACTCTTGACCAGCTACTAGATCTACGTCGTTACCATCTTCAAGTTTGATAGTACGGATTTCTGGACCTTTAGTATCTAGAAGGATAGCAAGTTGCTCACCTTTGTTTTCCATTACTTTACGGAAGTTCGCGATACGAGTGCCGTGCTCTGCGAAATCACCGTGAGAGAAGTTAAGACGCATAACGTTCATGCCAGCATCTACTAGTTCAGTTAGCTTCTCTACAGATTCAGTTTTAGGGCCAATCGTACATACGATTTTGGTCTTTTTCATGGAAGGTACTCTCCGGTAAGTATTGTTACAATTTGAAATTTATTTAAGTTCTGAAGGTTGGTCCGCTACATCAACATTTTGTGCCTGTTGTGTAAAAGCGCGGGACTTCCAATATGCCATTCAGAGTTGTAAGTCTTTCATCAAATTTAGTCATTTTATGACCAAAAGATTTTGATTCAATATCGGTTTTCTGTGACTTACTCCACTATATAAGGGGTAAGTTGCAAAAAAATAACAGTCAGTTTTGTAATTTTTTTTCTTTTCGGGTGCGGATTCTACCACCTAATCAATTCAATATCACTGCTTAACAATTGTCTTAGGACAAGGTTTTATCGCTATTTATTAATTTTTTGGATCAAAATAAATGGACTAAATAGTTTCGTTGTAACTATAATATGTTTCATATCGAAACTTAATGGCCTTTTTAAAATGTCGAAACGAAACACCCAGCTCAGAAGATATGCAATTTCTAACCTAGTGAATGAAAAAGGGGAGGTTAGTGTTGATGAATTATCCGCTAAGTTCGAAACCTCAGAGGTCACGATTAGAAAGGACTTGGCGTCTTTAGAGAAAAACGGTCAGCTTTTACGCCGTTATGGTGGTGCGATTTCGTTACCTAAAGAGGTTGTCAACGAAGAGCTGTGTCCACAAGTTTCGACTCGAAAGATTTCATTAGCGAAAGCCGCTGCAGATTTAATTCGCGACCATAATCGCATTGTGATCGATAGCGGTAGCACGACAGGAGCGCTAATTCAGCAGCTCAATAGCAAGCGTGGTTTAGTTGTGATGACCAACTCGTTGCACGTTGCTAACGCACTTAATGAGTTGGAAAGCGAACCAACACTGCTAATGACCGGCGGCACTTGGGATACCCACTCGGACTCTTTCCAAGGCAAAGTCGCAGAGTCAGTACTTCGTGCTTACGATTTTGATCAACTATTTATTGGGGCTGATGGTATCGACCTTGATAGAGGCACAACCACGTTCAATGAATTGGTTGGCCTAAGTAAAGTAATGGCTGAAGTGTCACGAGAAGTGATCGTGATGGTTGAGTCGGAAAAGGTGGGACGAAAGATCCCGAACTTAGAGCTGGCATGGGAACACATTGACATCTTAATTACCGATACAGACTTAGGCGAAGAATCCAAAGCAAGTATCGAATCACATGATGTTCGAGTGATCCTGACCGATCCAGCGTAAAAACAAATTTAAATATTATGCATTTACCTTCCTATAATTGATCTTAATAAAGATCTGGCCTTTGCTTGCTGCCAATAGGAATAAAATGAAATTGATGGAGTGAAACTATGTGTGGAATTGTTGGTGCAGTAGCACAGCGTGATGTAGCTGAAATTTTAGTAGAAGGCCTTCGCCGCCTAGAATACCGAGGCTACGATTCAGCGGGTGTCGCTGTAGTTGATAACGAATCTAACCTAACTCGTGTACGCCGCCTTGGTAAAGTACAAGAGCTAGCAGACGCAGTCGATCAACAACATGTTATTGGCGGTACTGGTATCGCTCATACACGTTGGGCGACACACGGTGAGCCTTCTGAAGCAAACGCACACCCTCACATGTCGGGCGACATTGCTGTTGTACACAATGGCATTATCGAAAACCACGAAACACTGCGCGCTCTGCTGCAAGAGCGTGGCTACGTGTTTACTTCACAAACAGATACAGAAGTTATCGCTCATCTTGTTGAGTGGGAACTTCGCACGTCAGCTTCTTTGGTTGAAGCTCTGCAAAAAACAGCAAAACAATTAGACGGTGCATACGGCACAGTGGCGGTTGATCGTAAAGAACCTAGCCGTATCGTTGTTGCTCGTTCTGGTAGCCCAATCGTTATCGGTTTTGGTGTGGGCGAGAACTTCCTTGCTTCTGACCAACTAGCGCTATTAAGCGTAACTCGTCGCTTCATGTACTTAGAAGAGGGTGATGTTGCTGAGGTGACTCGTCGTGATGTAACAGTATTTGATGTAGCGGGCGAGCGTGTAGAGCGTGAAATCGTTGAATCAAACGCAGAACACGATGCAGGTGATAAAGGTCAATACCGTCACTTCATGCAGAAAGAGATCTTTGAGCAGCCAACAGCGCTGATCAACACAATGGAAGGTCGTATCTCTGACACTTCTGTAATCACTAATGCAATCGGTGTTAAAGCGGAAGAGATCCTAAGCAAGGTAGAACACGTGCAGATCATCGCATGTGGTACGTCTTACAACTCAGGCATGGCAGCTCGTTACTGGTTTGAGTCTCTAGCAGGCGTAAGCTGTGACGTAGAGATTGCCTCTGAATTCCGTTACCGTGATTTCGTTGTTCGCCCGAACAGCCTATTGGTGACTCTGTCTCAGTCTGGTGAAACGGCGGATACGCTTGCTGCACTTCGTCTTGCAAAAGAAAAAGGTTACATGTCCGCAATGACTATCTGTAACGTTGCGGGTTCTTCTCTGGTTCGTGAATCTGATTTTGCCTTCATGACTCGCGCAGGAACTGAGATCGGCGTTGCTTCAACTAAAGCCTTCACGACACAGCTAGCGGCTATGCTGATGATGGTAACGTCAATTGGTCGTCTACAAGGTCGCATCAATGAAGAGAAAGAAGCTGAGATCGTTCAAGCACTGCATCAACTGCCTGCTGATATTGAAAAAGCATTAGCGTTTGATAAAGAGATCGAAGCGCTAGCACCTGATTTTGCAGATAAGCACCACACACTATTCTTGGGTCGTGGTGAGTTCTACCCAATCGCGATGGAAGCGTCTCTTAAACTGAAAGAGATCTCTTACATCCACGCAGAAGCATACGCGGCTGGTGAGCTTAAGCACGGTCCTTTGGCTCTTATCGATGCAGATATGCCAGTCGTCGTTATTGCACCAAGCAACGACTTGCTAGAGAAACTGAAATCAAACGTTGAAGAAGTACGTGCTCGTGGCGGTCTACTTTACGTATTCGCAGATGAAGATGCAGGCTTTGAAAGCGATGAGAACATGAAGATCATCAAGATGCCTCACGTAAGTGAAGTAACAGCACCTATCTACTACACAGTACCGATGCAGTTGTTGTCTTACCACGTAGCGCTAATCAAAGGTACTGACGTTGACCAACCTCGTAACCTTGCGAAAGCGGTTACTGTTGAGTAATCGTTAGCTTATCTAAGAAAATTAGATAATAAGAAGCCCATCCTGTGATGGGCTTTTTTGTGTCTGCTAGTTAACGATTCGTGTTAGAGCTAGCTGTAGCGTCATTAAGCATTAAGCATTAAGCATTAAGCATTAAGCGCTAAGTGCTTGCTCTAGGTCAGCCAAGATATCGTCAATGTGCTCGATACCTACTGAGAGACGAATCATCTCTGGTGACACACCTGCTTGCTTTTGTTCCGCTTCGCTCAATTGACGGTGTGTTGTAGAAGCAGGGTGACAAGCGAGAGATTTTGCATCGCCAATGTTCACCAATCGCTTGAATATTTGTAGCGCATCATAGAAACGAACACCGGCTTCATAACCATCTTTCAAGCCAAAAGATAAAATGGCAGACGGCTTACCTTGCATGTATTTCTCAGCCAGCGGATAGAACTCAGACGTTGGTAAACCAGCGTAGCTCACCCAACTCACTTTCTCATTTTGCTGAAGGTACTCTGCTACTTTTAGTGCGTTCTCTGTGTGTCGCTCCATGCGTAACGACAACGTTTCTAGACCTTGCATTAGCATGAAGGCATTCATGGGTGACAATGCTGCACCTGTATTACGTAGTGGAACCGTTCGAGCGCGGCCAATAAACGCGGCTTCGCCAAAGGCTTCGGTATACACCACACCGTGGTAAGAAGGTTCTGGTTGATTAAATACTGGGAAGCGATCTTTGTGCTCTGCCCATGGGAATTTGCCTGAGTCGACAATCACGCCACCCAATGTTGTTCCGTGACCACCAACGTATTTGGTGAGTGAGTGCACCACAATATCAGCACCAAAATCGATAGGTTTACACAACACAGGTGTCGCCACCGTGTTATCGACAATCACAGGTACACCTTGTGCGTGAGCAAGCTCAGCCACACGTTCTAAGTCGATGATATTACCAGCGGGGTTACCGATACTTTCGCAGTAAACCGCTTTGGTTTTGTCATCGATCAGTGCCGCTAAGCTTTCTGGTTTGTCGTCTTTGGCAAAGCGAACTTCTATCCCTTGGTTTGGCAGCATGTGAGCAAATAGAGTGTAAGTACCGCCGTAAAGCTGAGGCGTTGAAACGATGTTGTCACCGATTTGTGCCAACGTTTGAATGGCGTAGTTGATCGCCGCGCTGCCCGCACTCACCACTAAGCCTGCAATACCACCCTCTAAGGCCGCCATGCGTTTTTCCAACACATCGTTGGTTGGGTTCATTATGCGAGTGTAGATATTACCGGGTACCGCAAGATTAAACAGGTCTGCACCGTGTTGTGCGTCATCGAATTCGTAAGCAACGGTTTGGTAAATAGGGGTCGCAACTGATTTGGTTGTTGGATCAGTTTCGTAGCCGAAGTGAATCGAGAGCGTTTCGTCTTTCATGTTTCTTCCCTGAACGATTGAATTATCTATGTACTCTCATATTGCCGATTTTTTTATAAAAGAAAAGTATATTTAGTCACAGAGAGGGAATTGGAATTGCGTGTGGGACAATTCGTTATTTGTAGGAAATACAGCGGTGAGTTGTACAGCTTCAGAAAAGCAAAAAGCCAGAGCAGTGTGAACTGTTCTGGCTTTTCTAATTTGGTGGCCCCTCCCAGATTTGAACTGGGGACCGAACGATTATGAGCCAAGCTTCAGCCCTGTAATCAACATAGTAACCCTGCCCCGAATCACTCCGAAATCCACCAGCAAAATCACATCACATGATTATCCGCATGAATTCTCTGACGTCGACGACGAGGTTATGGGGTTGATGGGGATGACTTAGTACGACGACGCCGTCGAGGTTATGGGGGTAAAGTTGGGTGGAAAGACAGGAACCGGACAGGAAAAGACAGGAAGAAGTCTCTATGCGTAACAAGTCTCAAAATGAATTTATATTATTGAATTAGAATGATTTTTACCGACTTGTGTCGACAAGGATCTTCTTTCTAGTTCAATAAATAAAGGAAAGTTTCTATGAACCAATCTAAAGGTAGTACAGTGAATGCAGAAGCTGATGCATCTAAAGACACGCCAAAACACAATCCATTCTCGAACATCCTCAAATCAGGGGAAGCAGACAAACTAGGTTCAAAATCTCAAGGGACAGTTCTCTACGAGATTTCTCAAAATATTGAGGATAAACAACTCTACTTCCGGATTGCTGGGCAGACAGGAGGGGCAGGGTTACATTCAAAACAATGGGTTCCATGCTCTAAGTTATTCGAGGTTATCGAATCTCAGGGTGATAAACCATGGAAAAGTCAGGTCTACAAATCCCTCTATTCTTCTGGTTCAGCCAACAATCAGGGCTTCTGTGCCGCTATCGTTCGTGGCCTAGGTTTAGCCGTGAAAGCTGAGTCTTCTATTTACTTACATGTCGTTTCAGAGAAATACCAAGATAGAAAAAAGGAGCTTCTCGCACTGTCAAAATCAAGGGCTAAATAGTGTGTAAAAACCTTGTCGTCGTCGACGTAATGACGACGCTGTCGATAAACCTACTCATGAACAAGTCGCTAGGTAGGTTTCAACATCTCTAACCAAGGCTTGTTTTACCCATGATGGAGAAATTACATCGATATCAGGTAGCCAAGATTTGAGGACTGGCATTAATGCGTGAATATCTGATGTCTCAATGCTTATAAGTGTCGAGCCATAACCCAACTCTTTCAGCACCTGAATTGCCATAGGTTGTTCTGACCTCTGGTAATCATCAATTCGACTAGAACCTACCTGTGCGATGACCTCTACAATACCCTGAGTATTCCAGTGTAATTCTTCTCTGATTAGTTTCTCGTTGAAGCTAGGGGAGGGAGTGTAAATATCATCGTGTTGAACTAACTCTGTAATCTCCGATACTCGAAACGAATATGACTGGTTCCTAAGTACTGAAACCAAATGCCAAATCCCATGTTCGTTAATGAGTTGGTAAGGCTCAATCCGATGATAACGACGACGCTGACACGTTAAGGTTAGAGTGTTTCGCTGATGAATAGCGTTCGCAATGACACGTAATGTTGTCTGAAAGTGACTGGAATCTTCGATAGGTAAATGACGGAACAGAATAGATTGTGTCTTATGGCTTAGTGCCTGAGTCATGACTGCTCTATCTGGAAACAACTTATCTACTCCCATACTCGATAGGGAGTTCAGAGCTAAATGAGCTTTAGGGTTACGATGATCTAATTGCTTTAAGAAGTAATATCCATCCTCTCTTACGATAGGTAGAAATGCCAGTCGACTGAAATCTCGAAGTACAGTTCGTTCATGTACTCCAAATTCCTGCTGTAAGTCGATAAGGCTCAGTTTCTCTCCTGAATGTAATCGGGAAAGTATCTGACTCAATCGGTAGGCTAACTTCTCACTCTTATTCATATCACCAATGATGTACTGATTCGCTGACAGGTAGTGTCAGTCATCATTATTTCCCGATAGTCATGAGTAAGTGACCGATTTTGTTATAGGTTTCATAGCCTACGAAACCTAAGCCCTGCCGTTATTCCTCAAATTAATTTTACCAACTGACACCACCTGTCAGTCCACACCTTCAAACTAATCAACAGATGTCTTCTTAGAAAGAGGGCATGCAATCTTCAAGGAAAAAACAAAAATGAAAACATCAATCATCCTGCTAGGTCTAACTTCGCTTTTCGCATCTTCAGTATTCGCAGGTGGCACGTTCGGTGGTAATCCGGGCGATATCTCGAAAATGAAAGAGCTGCTAGAGCCTCAATGGAATGGCAAGGCAGGTATTCAGAATACAGCGTCTTACGGTGTCATCGTGCAATGGAAAGCGGATGTCTGTGGAACCATGAATGGTCATGTCACTGATACGGCGAAATGCGGCCCAGATACCCAGAAAGGTAAAGCACAATAAATTTTGTTGCGGAGCTTGGCTCACGATATCTCAGTTTCGAAATTGGAACTCTCTAGGCTGAGGTATCAATGAGCTCCGCAACACTCAATCAACCAACAACAAGGAGCCTTAACATGGCGATTAAATCAATTACAACACTAGTTACAACCTGTCCTGCATGTGGTGAACGTGCTTATGATGATGGCAGCTGTCAGGTGTGCGGTCACTCTCACTAAAGCGGCATTAACAAAAACTCCAAAGGGTCATGTTCTTCATTGAGCATGGCCCTTTTTCATATCTATATAAAGAGGTAGGGAAGTATGCAAAGTAAAACATTCTCACAATCATCATCCCAATCAAAAAAGAACACTGCTATCCGTGGCGCTCAAGTCGGTGCTGCCATTGGTGCTAGGTATGGTCCATACCCATATTCCGTATTAATTGGGGGAATCGTTGGGTACGTAATTGGTGTCGTCGCCGACGAAGTTATTGAGGATTGACGGGCAAGTGTTATGAGAGCAGGGGATAACCTCTGCTTTTTTTGTCGACGACGCAGATGGTCGGAGTTGAAACCTCCTAGCCATATTAAGCTGTGCTGTGCCATTCAGATAGACAGTTATATATAGATATTAGTTTGCGTATAGGCTGCGATACTACTCATTAATATATTTAAGTATAATCAAATAATAAGCCACTTATCGAATATGCTCGCACAATGATAAATAACTATACAATTAGCCCTGACGATCCCGACTTAAATGCATATGAAAAGTACATTGCTGATTTTCATCAACAGCTCTCTTACCTAAAGATTGGTGAAGAACCTAGTTACGAAAATGCTGACTTTTTCGAGGAAGCAATAACCGTTGAATACCTTCCTGGAAATGATGATGGGTACTGCGTGTTCGCGGCAAGTCTCTTCAGCGAAGACCTCCTTAATAGTTACAAGCTTGATGCTCATTTAATGTTGCAAAAATCTTACGGTAAAAAAGCGGATAAAACTGTTGATTCAATCAAGAATGATTTTTTGCGTATTGAAGATAAACCTAGCTTGATAGCTGAGTTGAAAGGTTTGAGTAAACGATGCTGCCAATTGTGGGATTACATAATTTATAAACACTTATCTGATCCTTTAGCCAAGATAACAGAAGACGATGTCAGTATGCTCATCGAGCAATCAGATCAAATTGGTGATGAACTTATTAAACTGTCTCTTTGTGAGGATATGGAACTAGGTGGGACTAAGGCGCTAAGTAACGGAGCAAAGTATGATTGGCTAGCTAAAGCGGCATTGCAACTCTACGAAGGAGAACTGCCGTTATATGCACAATTATTTACTCAAGTGTGCGTTAATAAATTAGGTAATGAACTAGTTGAGTATAACCACGATATTATTAAGGTTGTTGACTTGATTCTGACTCATCGTCTAGCGTTAAAATCAGATTTCGCTGCTGGCAGAAAGAAGGTTAGAAAAGAAATGCTACAACTGCCAGCAGAGTATATTTACGTCAGACTCAATGGCAATCTCAAAGCAGACAGTACAAAAGCGGCTTATCGTTGGCTATTTATCAAGGCGTGGGCCTATTCTTATTTAAAGGTAAACCCAATGAGTCTTTCAGATTTAGCCCGTGTCATTGCGAAAGATGACCGTTTTTTCTATCGAGATAGCATGCATTTGCTTAGCTACTGTAAAAGTGAATCTGAAAGAAATGACCTAATAGATAAGCGTTTTTTGGATTTAAAAAATGAACTATCCAAGTGGAATAAGAATGAAGACAGTGAAGGGTTCATTAATGGCAAATTGATAGCAATGAGTCAACGTGGCAGTTAGTACGTATAAAAATTGATACTGAATTGAAAGGGAGAAGCTTAACGGCTTCTCTTTTTTTTTGCTCTCCATAAGCCGGAGCAGAGATGACAGCCGGATTGGTTGAATTAAAGGATACTGCATTTGTCAGCGGAAAAGCTGAAATAACGAAAGGCTGATAGGCAATAGCTGGACCACAGATGACAGCTTAAATAACCCATTTGGGTTGTAATTACATCTGTCGACAAGTGACGCACTACATGCACTGAATCGTTCACAGCATGAATAAAAATCAATCAAAAGGATAAGCAAAATGTCATTACTTAATAAATCCATAAAGAAAGCGCTAGCAATTAAATCAATCACTGAGCAGTACGATGCACCTGAGCAGGCCGCATATATTAAAGTGCCAAGTGAAGATGAAGCATTTCAAAGCAAACTTGGTGTGGCTGAATTAGTTGTTATTGAGGAGCAGTATAAAAACACTGACTACAAAGTGCAGTACATCGTAGACCCTGATCTAATCGAACATTTAGATCGCAAGCATTACCGCACTAAAGTACTCCATGTAGTCAAAACAGAAAGTGGCGAGCTAAAGAGCATCATGATACCAGCTAAGACGAAGAACTCATGGCATGTGTCTAACTATGAATTGCTTATGCAAGCGCAAACATCATCTGTTATCGCCAAGCGTGACGTTATAGCTAAGGTTTACGAGGCGCATAAAGCAACAGGTATTACACCAATTGTTATTACCGATGAAGATGTACAGCAAGCTTACGCTAACGCATTCGGTCAATATGAAATTGCTGACCTCAATCACCCTGCACTAGTCGGAAAATTAAAAAACAGTCCAACGATTGACGCTGTCGACGAACCTGAGATTGAACTACTCGACGACACCGACGCGGTAGAGGCTAATTTGCCTAAATCTGGTTCCCTTGAAGAATTACAGGAGATTCAGCAGCCTGTCAGTTCAGTTAAAAATGAACTCGAACTTGAAGACATATACCTTGATGAGGATGAGCTAGAGTTTGAAGAGATTTCGCTTGATGACATTGATATCAACGAAGAAGCGGCATGAATCATAGCTGCAAGACATTGCATTGAAGGTAAGCCACATGCTTACGTGCTATCAAGACAACTTAATGTTGCTCTGGCGCGTAAGGTGGTTCCTCAACATGTAGTACAACAAGTATCTGCATTCGGGGAAACAATCCCTTGTGCGGTACTGGTGAATATTAAACGGTATCTAGCTCATGTTAATCACCGTCCTGCAATTCGCATTGATGTTGATTACCTCAATCGAAAGATAGCTAAATACAGTAAGAAAAAGTCCAACCGAAGCCTAGCTCTAGTGAGTCAGCTAGTCAGATTTAAAGCTAGCCTGACTCATGATTTAAGCGGTGATTGGCACCGCCAAGTAGTGAATGTCTTCGGTACTAAAACAGGCAGAGATACCACATCAGGAAGTGCCTTAAATCTGATACCAAAACATCATTGGCAAGGCTTACTGAGTCCCCAGCAAGGATATTGTTATGTGCTCTTAGATTATGACCAACAAGAGCCAATGATAGCTGCGCAGAAAGCAAAGTGCATGAAATTACTTAACTTATACGAACAAGGCGATATTTATGAATTACTCATAGAAACAGTAACGGACAATGCATTAACACGCACTGAATTAAAGACATTAATAGTCATGCAGCTTTACGGAGCGAGCATAAAGCGTATAGCGCACGAGCTATCTCAACCACAATCAAACGTCATGAACTGGCTGATGGTGCTTAAGAAAGCCCTAAGCCCAATTGATTATTACCTTGACGGTGAAGCCTTAAAAGCCAAGCGGCAAGGCGAGGTACGCTCATTAGACTGGCGCATGGGAATTACCCAAGAAATTAACACGCTAACAATACGCAACTGGCCTATACAGGCGACAGGTGCGGACATTATGCGGCGAGCTTGCTTCAACCTAGACAAGGCCAAGCTCCCCGTACTACTGACCAACCATGATTCATTCTTGGTGCGGTTAGAAACCGATAAATACGACTATCAACTTAGGCAAGCGAAAAAGGCGTTAACCGACGCCAGCGCCGAGGTATTGGATGGATTTAAATTAAATGTGCAGGTGGAAATGCAACTACCCGCGATGATCAGAGATGAATAAAATGAGTAAATCAAAAAACACAATATCAATGGACGACATTATTGAAGTCGTAAACCCAGAGCAAAACTTGTGTGTAGATGAGAAAGATCAAGTCTATGTGTTGGTGAGAAAAGGTGCATCAACAGAGGCCATAAACATTAAGAGTAAGAAATTCAAGTCTGTACTTCGCAAGATTGCTCGTGACCTTGGAGCACGCCTTAAGGCAGCAGATATTGATGAAATTATTGAAGAACTAGAGAGTATGGTATGGGACTATGAAAAAGCACCGATTACCATTGAAATTCGCAATGCACTGTCCAAAGATAAAGCGTCAGTACTAATCGACCTGTGTAATGATAAAGGTGAAATCATCAACCTTTCGGCAGGTAATGTAGAAGTACTGAGTAAACCTAATGCTAAAACAAAATCAGTGGTATTTAGTCGCCCTAAAGACATGAAACCTATGGTGACTCCTGAATTCACTTCGATTAAAAGTGGCATTACACGGCTAAAACCGTTCATTAATACAGACCCAAACACATTCCTTCAGTTAGTGGCTTACATGACTTACATCTTGGCCCATCCGAAAGAATGCGGTGTCCCTTATCCAATATTGCTTATTCAAGGCGAGAAGGGTTCAGGTAAAAGTTTCTTCTCCAACAGTGTCACACGTACTTTATTGGACCCAAGTAGCCTTGATGGATTGCGAATGCCAAGACGTGAACAAGACTTTGCCATTCAAGTTAACAGTATGTTTTTAGGTGTGTATGACAACTTACGTAAGCTCACGAAAGACCAAAGTGATATGCTCTGTACGACTGCAACTAAGGGTAATATTGCTTCTCGTACCTTGTATTCCGATGATGGCTTAACTTCACTGCTCTTACATGCTCCTTTATTGCTTAATGGTATCCATAATTTTGTGACCGAATCAGATTTGGCCTCACGTTGCTTTAAGGTCGCGCTTGTTCCTATGGAAGAGGACAAACGTAAGCCCGAAGGTTTACTAAAACAGGAGTTAGAAGCAGCATTACCTGAAATTTTTGGTTCACTGTTGACGTTGGCGTCGAAAACATTGGTTGAAGAGGAAAGTGCTAAAGTGAAGTATCCGGCTCGTATGATGGACTTTGCAAAGTGGCTTGCTGCGATTGAGAAAGTGCTGGGGTTAGGTGAGGGCAAGTTACAGAAAGCCTATAAGTTGAATGTGAGAAATATCATGGCCTCAGGTACAGAAGATGACAGCCTTACGGTTGCTATGCAAAAGCTCATCAAATCAGCAGCGAACGATAAAATTTGGAAAGCAACTCCATCTCGCTTATTGGAAACATTGCAGCATCATGAAAACCCGATGTACTTACCACGAGGCGCTGCTGCACTAACAAGCAAGCTTAAAGCTCAAGAAAGCAGTCTTAATGCCAACGGAATTTATTTTAAGATAGGTCGAGATACCGAGCGTTATGTGATGGTGTCAGGTAAGCCTCTAGCTGCTTAATCGTAACCTTGAACATCATATTGATTGAAGCCCATTCTAACGCTGAGTGGGCTTTTTTGTGCCTGAGTGATTATGGTATCGCTCAGGTGCTTACCGTCGACGACAAGGTATTTATAGCAAAGATAAAAAAGTTGTTTCAAATACCGTACTTTGATTTCTCGGTCGATAAGATTAATGTAACAACTTAGCAATTACAGGATCTTATATGCAAACGAAGAGCAAATTAACTACGAGTGCGCAGGCTTGCCTTGATTGGCTTGAAAAGGACTTAGAGTACAATCAGAAGAACAATATTTGGGGGAGTTTGACTCCGCTTTATAAGAGATCTATCGAACGTTCTGGTGAACTCAATGATTTTTTTGAAGACGTCCACAACCAGCTTGATGAACACCAGAAAAGGTTGATATTAGAAATCTTGGTAGATGCGGATATGTTCTGGCACCCAAATCAAGCAACTAAAATACGGGCTGATTACCAGAGGTTTATCGAGTCGAATCAAGCTGTTTTTGATGCAGCACGAACGCTTGCGTCACTTTTAGAAGAAAGGGAAGAGTTTAGTGAAGGTGCTCGCTGGTACTCATATGTTGATACTGACTTACCAGACATTTTGAATGCCTCTAGTCAGCATCATTCACGTTTCAATTCATTTTTGAGAGAGAGATTTAAACCACTTTTATCTTTTGATTCGAGGTATTGGCCAACGACGATAGATTTTATTGAAGAACTTCGAAATAGATTTTTTGATGCAGAAATAGAAACCTCTGAGCAGCCATTGCATTTGTTAGTCAATCAGAAAAGAGCTTCTGATCTTGATACCATTATTTTATTTTTTTCTGACTTACAGACCAGAAAGGCGGGTCTTAATGGCTTACCTAAGTCATTTAAGCTCCGAGATTCATCAGTAGCATCGGCAATCAATATTGGGTTAGATCTACCACTAGAGAATTTATTTACAGCAGAAAAAGTCAAAGTTGGTCGGCAAAACTTACGCAAGAAAGGATGGGATGTTTGGGGGGAAAGGTACGAGTTTAACGGTTTTAATTTATCAACTTAATAAGAGAAGCGTCGTCGACATATAGAGATGGTCATCGACGACATCACTAAACTTCCCCATACTTGTTTAATCAAGCTTGTCTTGATTACGTTCTATGGCGTTGTCTAGCTCTTCGTGTGTGAGTCGAGTTTTATTCAGTTGTTTTTTAGCCTTGTCACCAATGTTCTTTAACTTTTGGCGGTTCTCTTCGGTTTGGCGCTTGTTATTGCGTTTTAGGCGATTGTTTAGTTCATATTCTTCTGAGAAATTAACGAGATTTCTATCTTTTGGCATGTGATATCCTATTTCAGTAATGTTATTTGAATAATATGCCACTAACCACGTATGCTTGATGTGATTTGGATACCAATATTCCTGTCTTTCCACCCAACTTTACCCCCATAACCTCGACGGCGTCGTCGTACTA
>NZ_JBFSRZ010000009.1:0-119283 GCF_041466065.1 Vibrio sp. 10N.239.312.C11 | reverse complement strand
CCTCCGACCGCCTGGTTCGTAGCCAGGTACTCTATCCAGCTGAGCTAAGGGCGCACATTGTTACTTCTGTGTTTGCTTGCAAATTCAAACGTGCAAGAAATGGCGGTGAGGGAGGGATTCGAACCCTCGATGCGGCTACAAACCACATACTCCCTTAGCAGGGGAGCGCCTTCGGCCTCTCGGCCACCTCACCGTCTTGCGGAGGCACATATTACGTTTTACCGAAAATATGTCAAACACTTTATTGAAAAAAATTGGACAAAAACACTCAACCGTTTGCTATTTAATCAAAGCGCTTGCAAATTGAACTTATAAGCTTCAAATCGCGCTTTTTCCCTTAAAAATTAAGGTGAAAGATTGGCAATAATAAACAGCAGAAAACAATTATCTAATTTATCCAGCAGCAAGTGCTACCGCTGTTTGCACAATACTACGGGATGCGTATTTGCGCCATAGGGGAAGCTAACAAATCTTGAGTTTGCGCAGACAAAATACCGTGTAATCGCGATGATCGATCCTATTTGTATTTCATAACGTCATAAAGCTCTCACTTCACCGCGTTAAGACTAACCCGTTACCACCCCATTGATGTTCAAATGCGTATTTCCATTCCCCCAAGATCAAAAAAGGCTAGCAACAATGCTAGCCTCTTCTCTACGCAAAAGTATTAGTAGTTGCCAGGTGCAACGTTACCATTACCTTTTTCAGCTTGAATGCGCATGTAGATCTCTTCACGGTGAACAGATACTTCTTTAGGTGCGTTAACACCAATACGTACTTGGTTACCTTTAACGCCTAGTACAGTAACTGTTACTTCGTCACCAATCATCAGTGTTTCGCCAACGCGGCGAGTCAAAATTAGCATTCTTTGCTCCTTGAGTAATCTCTAAATTTATCTAGCTACGCGAGCATTATCCAACAAAAGTTATATTTTCGTAAACTATCGATTGAGTTTATTTAACCAAAATGCACTTCTTTTTTAGGATAACCCTGTGTTTCACGCGCTACGATGTATGCATTGTGTAATATGTTAGCAGCCATATCGACTTGCGTTGGTGATATCACCAAAGTTAAAGACTGCTGTTGCAATAAGTGATGCTGTACATCAATTTCGCCTTCAGACAACAATCCATGTGAACTGACCACAATTTCTTGTGTTCGGCTTCCTACCACAGTTAACAAACTAACCTGTTCACTATTACGGATTTTCTCGTCAAAAACTAGTTTTAATTTAGCACTTATGTCCGGTTTGATAATGAGTGCTGCCCGTTCTGCTTCCTCGATCACACTACAGACTTCAATCCCTAATAAATGGCAATGCGACATGAGAGACGGTAAATCTTGATTCAAACACTCGACGCGAACCATATCTCTTTGAATGGCTATCCCAGCAATATCATTCAAACAGTCATTACCCGCGATAAGAGTTCCCTCGCCTTCTTCAAAGCTCGAAAGCACTCTCAATGGTACATTGTGTCGCCACGCATGTTGAACACATGGAAGGTGTAAAACCTTAGCGCCTCTGCGAGCCATTTCTTCCATAGAGGGAAAGTCTAAGGTATCTAATTTCTTAGATTGCTTAACCACTCTAGGGTCGCAGGAATATACACCATCAACATCAGTATATATCTGACACTCTTTCGCTTGAAGGGCGCCCGCCAACGCAACGGCCGTGGTGTCTGAACCACCTCGCCCTAAGGTTGTGATATCACCTTTTGCATTAACGCCTTGAAAACCTGCAACAATGACAATCTGGTCATCATCTAACAGCGCTTTAATAGGAGCGGTATCAATACGCTCAATCGTCGCATTATTATGATTAGAATCGGTGTGTATTTTGGCTTGATAGCCAGTCATCGATGTCGCTTCATAACCCAACTTGTGCAACGTCATCGCCAACAAAGCCATGGAAACTTGTTCTCCGGCCGTTAACAGCACATCCAACTCTCTAGCGTTTGGTACGCTATCAACTTGTGAAGCTAAGTTAACTAACCGATTTGTTTCACCTGACATAGCAGAAACGACAACCAGGATCTGGTTCCCTTCATTTTTCGCTTCAATGATTTTTTCTGCTACATGATGGATTCGTTCAATTGAACCCACCGACGTTCCACCAAATTTCTGCACGATAAGAGGCATTTTCACCCTTCCTCACCTTCCCAAGACCAATGTCTATATATGACAAAAAAACACATACTCCGCGTCATGGCGAAGCAATAAAAAATTAACCAAGGAGTCTAACGTTACCATTAGCCTTCTTGGTTAATCTCAATCAAACCTTTTTCAAAGGTTCTTCCAATGGGCAAAATAAAAGATGCCCAATCAGTTGATTGGGCATCTTTGTATCAATTACTTAAGCTTAAAGACGCTCTTCAAGCCAAATACGTACTGATTTAAGCGCTTCAGGTAGTGCTTCAACGTCAGTACCACCCGCTTGAGCCATATCTGGACGACCGCCGCCTTTACCGCCAACTTGCTCAGCAACCATCTTAACGAGGTCACCCGCTTTAACTTTGCCGATAAGGTCTTTAGTTACACCAGCAATCAGGCCAACTTTACCGTCTGCTACGTTCGCGATCAGGATAATGCCGCTACCCACTTGGTTTTTAGCATTATCAACCATAGTACGTAGGTTCTTGTTGTCTGCGCCTTCAATGGCAGCAACCAGTACCTTAGTACCAGAGATCTCTTCTACTTTACCCATGATGTTTGCACCTTCAGCTGCAGCCATCTTTTCTTTAAGTAGTTGGATTTCTTTCTCTAGCGATTTCGCTTTCTTAGCTGATTCAGCAAGCTTCTCTTCGTAAGCGTTAGCCTGAGCTTCTACTGCATCTAGAGCTGCTTCACCCGTTACCGCTTCAATACGACGAACACCCGCAGCAATACCACCTTCAGAAGTGATCTTGAATAGACCGATATCACCCGTGTTGCTTGCGTGGATACCACCACAAAGCTCAGTAGAGAAATCGCCCATAGACAGAACGCGAACTTCATCATCGTACTTCTCGCCAAACAGTGCCATCGCACCTTTTTCTTTCGCTGACTCGATGTCCATGATGTTAGTTTCAATCACATGGTTCTTACGAACTTGTGCGTTAACTAGACGCTCTACTTCTTTAATCTGTGCTGGTGTTACCGCTTCAAGGTTAGAGAAGTCAAAACGTAGGTTGTCTGGCTTAACTAAAGAACCTTTCTGAGCAACGTGCTCACCTAGCACTTCGCGCAATGCAGAGTGAAGTAAGTGAGTTGCAGAGTGGTTTAGTGAGATAGCAGCACGACGCTCAGCATCAACGCGCGCTTCTACTTTATCGCCTTGAGCAAATACGCCTTCAACTAGCTCACCGTGGTGTGCAAATGCATTACCTAGCTTTTGAGTATCTTGTACTTTGAATAGACCTGACGCTGTGCTTAGCGTACCCGCGTCACCACATTGACCGCCTGACTCAGCGTAGAATGGTGTCTCTTCAAGGATGATGATTGCTTTGTCGCCTGCCGATAGTGAAGATACTTCTTCGCCGTCAACGAATAACGCAGAAATCTCACCTGCACCTTCAGTACCTGTGTAACCACAGAACTCAGTGTTCGTGTCTACTTTGATCGTTGCGTTGTAATCAGTACCGAACTGACCCGCTTCACGTGCACGCTTACGCTGTGCTTCCATCGCCTTCTCAAAGCCTTCTTCATCGATAGTAAAGTCGCGTTCACGAGCTACATCGTTAGTAAGGTCAGCCGGGAAGCCGTATGTGTCGTAAAGTTTGAAGACTGTTTCACCGTCAAGCTCTTTGCCTTCAAGTGCGTCTAATGCGTCGTTTAGGATAACCATGCCGCGCTCTAGCGTACGACCAAAGTTCTCTTCTTCGATGCGAAGTACTTTTTCAACAAGCTCTTGCTGTTTCTTAAGCTCTTCAGCTGCAGAACCCATCACTTCAGCCAGTACACCCACAAGTTTGTGGAAGAACACGCCTTGTGCACCAATCTTGTTACCGTGACGCACTGCACGACGAATAATACGACGTAGAACGTAGCCACGACCTTCGTTTGAAGGCATTACGCCATCAGCGATTAGGAATGAACAAGAACGGATGTGGTCAGCAATAACGCGCAGCGATTGGTTAGATAGGTCGTCGTGACCCACCACTTCTGCTGTCGCTTTGATTAGCTTTTGGAATACATCAATTTCGTAGTTAGAGTGAACGCCCTGCATGATTGCAGAGATACGCTCAATACCCATACCAGTATCTACAGCTGGCTTAGGTAGCGGTTCCATAGTGCCGTCAGCGTGACGGTTGAACTGCATGAATACGTTGTTCCAAATCTCGATGAAACGGTCACCATCTTCTTCAGGTGTACCAGGACGACCGCCCCAAATGTGCTCACCGTGATCGTAGAAGATTTCAGTACATGGACCACAAGGACCTGTGTCACCCATTGTCCAGAAGTTATCAGACTCAAACTTCTTGCCACCTTCTTTATCGCCGATGCGAACAATCTTGTCAGCTGGGATGCCCACTTTCTTGTTCCAGATTTCGAATGCTTCGTCATCTGTCTCGTAAACCGTTACTAACAGGCGATCTTTTGGCAGACCTAGTGTTTCAGTCAGGAATTCCCAAGCAAAGCCAATCGCTTCTTCTTTGAAGTAGTCGCCAAAGCTGAAGTTGCCTAGCATTTCGAAGAACGTGTGGTGACGAGCCGTGAAACCTACGTTTTCAAGGTCATTGTGTTTACCACCCGCACGTACACAACGCTGAGCCGTAGTTGCTCGAGTGTAGGCACGTTTTTCGGCGCCTAAGAAGCAATCTTTGAATTGGTTCATGCCTGCGTTAGTAAATAGCAGGGTTGGATCGTTATGTGGAACTAACGATGAACTGTCTACGATTTGGTGTTCTTTGCTCTCAAAGAACTTAAGGAACGCGTTGCGAACCTCATCAGTGCTCATGTACATGCAGCTCTTCCTGAAAATAGTCGAGTTAGAATTTTGCCGTATTGTAGATCATGGTTAAGGCTTCGACTAGTTTTCTTGTAGAAAAGACACCCTTGGGCAGGATTTTAGTTGGAATTCGATAAAATGAAGAATATTCCACTAGCTCAAGCGAAGAAAAATAAAAAAAACCTCGCACACTATGTACGAGGTTTATGCTGTTGATACTCAATCAAAAACCAGTAAAACCGTTATCAATAGCCTGTATTACCTGTTAGTGCTTAGTGCGTAAGATAACCACTTCATTTTGGTCTAGATTAAATGTGCCACTGCCATTAGAAACAACTACTTGGTCAGTGCCTAATACACTGTCGTAAGTTCCGTTTGCCAATCCTAAATTCACCGCGTTAACCGATGTACCTTGACCGAGGTTCATTGCAACCACAACTACGTCATCGCCTGCGTTACGTTCATATACCAATACATCATTGCTGATCCAACGCTCAATATAATCACCTTGCTGCACCGCATAGCTTTCTTTACGTAACTTACTCAACTTTTTAATCATCTTGTAAGCATTGGTCGTTTTATCAAAGCTTGACATCATTTCACGGTTGTATGGGTCATTACCTTGTTGGCCAAAACCGTTGGTAGTGAAGTTAGCCGCGTAGTGCTCTGTTCCATAGTAAATACATGGAATGCCACGAGAGGTCATAATAAGCGCTAAACCCAACTCCACTCTGTCTTGTGCAAATGCAACACTTTGACGACCACCCCACTTGTCTTTGCCTGCGCCAAAGTTCTTCGCGTCTGAGCGTAAAACGGTAGAGATACGTGACGCATCGTGGTTATCTAAGAACACCACTTGCCAATCACTGCTTGTGAATTTTTGGTCTCTCAGCTTCATGTAGTTATTAATGGCATACATGCCAGTTCCATTGTGTTGTAGCAAGGCGTTTTCGATGGTGTTTCTCAAACCAAAATCAAGCAATGCAGAGCCTGATGTATTGGCAAAATCGATAGATGCAAAGTTTGATCCCGTTGCGTCAGCACCTGAATCCATCCACTCACCAAAGAAATAGAAATCTTTACCTTGGCTTTTCTTCGCGTACGCGTTTATTTGGCCAGTAAAATCTTGGATAAACTCTTTATCCATATGTTTCACCGCATCAATACGAATCGCATCCACACCTAAATCAACCCAGAATTTCGCGCCATCAATCAAGTACTGACGCGCAGGGCCATCTTTACGTTGGTCAAAATCGGTTAAGTTAAACAAGGTTTTATTACGAACCGCCCATGCGTCGTTCCATTCCCAATCTTTACCGTTTTCAGCGATCGCTCCATTATGATGGTAATACCCTGCATTATCATTTTTGTAGTCGGTAACTCGAACACCCTTTTTATAAAGTGCACCGTATTCCCCTTCATCATCAGGGTTAGAGTGATTAGGCGCATAGTCCAGCACGAGTTTCATGCCGTAGCTATCCATTTTCGTCTTTAATGCTTTAAAATCGGCAACGGTACCTAGATGCTCGTCAACTTTAAAGAAGTCACGTCCCCAGTAGCCGTGGTAACCCGCACCGCCTCGACTGTCAGGCACGTTAATGTTATCTGCTGGAGGCGTTATCCAAATGGCCGTGATCCCCATATCATGCAAGTAATCTAGCTTTGCAGTTAAACCTTTTAAGTCACCACCAAAGTATTTTTTGAAATCCGATTTGTCTGCCGAATACATGTCGGCACCCGTCGCTGTATTATTGGCTGAATCGCCATCATAGAAACGGTCAAGAAACACGAAATACATGGTTTCATCACGCATATCAAAGGGAAGTTTTTCATGGACCACCACTTTATTCGTGTCGTCATAGAAATTAATTTCGTAGGTTTTATTAGGGTCAACTGAGAAATTTGATAGAGGGTAGTTTTCAGACCAATCACCAAAGCGATCAACCTTAAAACTAGGAGAGTTTGTTCCATCACCGGTATTAAATTTTTTCACTATTTGCCAGTGGTTTGCTTTCACTTTAACCATAGATTCGGCTTGCCAGTTATTGGCTGTACCACGGAAATAGGCCTGGTTCCAATCTGCCATAGCAGGTAGGGAAGCCAGTAATGCTGATAGCACAATAAGCTTATTCTTCATGTGTCGTCCTTTATTCACGTTATGTTGGTGTAGGTTATTGTTTTATATTCTTGTCACGCGATTTAACTATCAGGTCGTGTTTCGTGAGCATGCTATATAGTCTCCCTCCCATACAACCATTACGGCCGCGTTAAATAATGTCAGAAGCGATGAAGTCAGCTGTACGAATAAAACCTTCCTTATATAAGTTCTATTTAATTGAGGCGTGACAGTATCTTGAGAATGAGTTCTCAGGATTCATTTATATTTTTATTATGCCCTTAAGCCAAAGTGAGATACTTAGGGCATATTATTAAAGTGAGGTGTTAGAACGTTCTATTGAAACCATTCATCTACGATAGTTAATGCCAATAAGGCCTGATTTTACAACGTCAGGTTCTGTTCGGTTTCACCATCAAAAATATGGCAAAAAGCAGAATCAAAATTAAAGCGTACTTGGCTGCCAATATCTGATGTACTTATGCTTTGGTTATTCACTCGCGCAACAATTTCGTTATCACCCAATTTGAAATACAGGTATTTTTCATTCCCTAAGTTTTCAACCACGGTCAGCTCACCAGGGTGTACGTTCACCATCTCATCATCAGCGGCAATATTTATGTGTTCAGGTCGAATGCCTAGACACACGGGCTTATCAATATGATCCACAAGCTTTTCTTGCAAACGTTTAGGAATAATAATTTGGGCGTTAGGGGCAAGTTCCACGTAAATATCATCACCTAACTTGCGTAGGGTTGTGTTCACTAAATTCATGGCTGGGGAGCCGATAAAACCCGCCACAAACTTGTTCTGTGGTGCGTTGTACAAGTTGGTCGGCGTGTCCACTTGCATAATGTTACCTTGATTTAATACACAAATTCGGTCGCCTAAAGTTAAAGCTTCCGTTTGATCGTGCGTGACATAAATCATGGTCGCAGGGTTACCTTCATCTTTAAGAGACTTGTGTAGTTGTGCGATTTTCACACGCATCGAAACACGCAGTTTGGCATCAAGGTTGGATAGAGGCTCATCAAATAAGAATACGTCCGGTTTACGAACAATGGCTCGCCCCACTGCGACACGCTGACGCTGACCACCCGACATTTCTTTAGGCTTACGATACAGGAGATCAGTAATTTCTAGTTTTTCAGCGGCATCTTCTACGCGTTGTTTGATCTCTTCTTTTGGTCGCTTTTGCATTTTCAAACCAAAGGCCATGTTATCGAAGACCGTTTTGTGTGGGTACAACGCATAGTTTTGGAATACCATGGCAATACCACGCTCTTTAGGCGCTAAATCATTCACCACTCTATCGCCAATACGCACTTCCCCTGCTGAGATATCTTCTAAGCCAGCAATCATTCGCAATGTGGTAGATTTGGCGCAACCAGACGGCCCAACAAATACCATGAACTCACCTTCGTGAATATCTAAGTCAATTCCGTGTACGGCTTTAAAACCATTATCGTACTGTTTTTCTACTTTACGCAGGCTAACTGTTGCCATTTGAAACTCCGAATACGGGTTAAATCTTGATAGGTAAAAATCTTTTTAGCCAGTGACTGGAGCTCTCAAGTTACTGGCTAAAAAGACGTAAACGTTAATCATTGAACATTTAGGGTTTATGTTTAAAACATAGGTACTCTGATATTCAGAGCACCTTTCATCTGTATCACTGCGTCAACCACGAGTTTATAAAGCGTGGTTATAAATGGTGATATAGAGTGGGTTATGTCTGTGCTACATCGGTTGGCTACATCGCTTATTTACACGCTTTAACCAATGCACGAACTGGCTTCTTATCTTCGCTAATTTCAACACTCCATAAATATTTGCCATCTTCTGGAATATTAACGGTTGTGTTTTTTGCAAAGCCACCGCGTTTTAGCGTTTTCTCATAACCTGCCGTCATCGACATGCCAGCTGCGGTAAATTGTGGAGACCAGCCCATCGTTGCGAACTGCAAACTTACGTTGCCCGCTTTTTCTTCGCTTACCACTTGGTAAATACCTTTGCCTTTATGCGACATCTGACGGTTTTCCATGTGGATCCACTGACCATCAGGGAAAGTGCCTATAACATAAAGTGAAGGACGAATTGGCCCGCGATCTTCCACCGTGGCGAGATTACAATCGGCGAAAGGACCTGTTGCTTTCATTTGATCAGCTGCTGGTGTGTCAGCTGTGCTCGCACAACCCATTAACGCTGAAGATAAAAGTGCGGCTACAAGTAGAGTACGTTTCATTGTCATTTCCTTATTATTTTTTATATATGTAGGGTTCTATTCCGTTTTAGTCATCGCGAGTTAGGGCTTTAATTTTTAAGCTCTCGCTTCGGCAACCTATAAACGAAATAGTCTCGCTATTAAGCTCTTTTTCGGTACCACCGCTCTTTTGTCTCTATCAAGTTCTAACGATTTAGAGTTTGGACGGGGGTTACTGTTTTTTTGATGAGTTAATTTGTTCAATACGGCTAAGTTTTTATAATAAGAACGTGCATCTTTCGCCGGATAACCGAACAGATCACTATTGGCAGGGAAAGAGTGGCTCACACCTGATTTGGCTTTAATAACGGAGTTTTTCCCGATAGTAAGATGCCCTGCGGTACCGGCTTGACCATGAACAATGACATGATCTTCCAAGGTAGTGTGGCCCGCAAAACCAGCCTGAGATACCAGTAAACAATGCTGGCCTATTTTGCAGTCATGCCCTATTTGCACTAGGTTATCTATTTTGGTTCCACGACCAATAACGGTGTCGCCTAAAGTGCCTCTGTCGATGGTGTTATTACAGCCAATTTCAACTTCATCACCAATGATCACTCGACCCACACTTTCCACACGTTCATAACGGGTGTTGTGCCCGGTCATGTATTCGAAGCTGTAATTACCAATGGAGTTGTTAGAGTCGATGGTGACATTGTTACCAATCACAGTGCCTTCTTTGATGACTGTATTGGCATGAATTGCAACGTTATTGCCGATTGTTACACCGTTCATGATTTTAACACCGGGCATGAAATGGCAACCTTCACCTATTTGACAATGCTTTCCGATATAAACATCGGGAGTATCTGATGTATTCCCTTGATCAAATAATTGATATTTTTGAACTTTATAATGACGCATTAGTTGATTGAGCTTCTCAGCTTCGAGCTTCTCAATCACGATTTTTGTTTTTGCGTTAGTCTGTAAAATGGCTTCTGGCCCAACAATGACATCAGCCAAAGTTTCAGATAGCCCTTTTAAATCGGCTTTAGCAAAGACAATGGCTAAGCCGCCCTCTTCTACGCTGGAAACTGGGCGAATCTTCGATATTTCTACCGTGTTATCACCTTCAATTTTTCCACCAACGATTTGGGCGATATCTGAAACTTTGATCATAATATTACTCTGTCATTTGAGTTGTGATTAATACCACTTAGAAGCGGTAAAGCGCTTGTAGGTACATTGTTTCTTGTTCTACAGTTTTCTCTTCGCCTTTCAGCTTAGAGAAAGTCTCTGTGTCTTTAGCCCACTCAAGTTCGCCTTTTACCAACCAATCGTCGCCAATTGCTTGCTCATAGCCTAAAGTTGCCTTACGAATATCTTTGAAGAAAGTTTCGTTCTTTGCCCAACCGTCTGTATGTTTCGTTTCGTTTTCACCAATACGAGCACGAACGTACATAGTGCCGGCTTCTTCAAAGCTGTACTGAACGATTGGCTCAATGTACATCTCGGTGAAATCGCTGGCTTCATTGAGTGAACCGTTAGCGGTTTTCGCTTTATTTTCTTTAACTTGATAGTAGAGCTCAGCTGCAACTTCCCACTGACCAAAGCGCTTGTAAGGTTTAAATAAGAGACTGTAACCTTCCTCTTCACGAGAACCCCAAGCACTCTTATCTGAATCGTTGTATAGGTACTCTAGGTTTGAATAGAAGCCCGCTGAATATTCATTATTCCAGTACGTAAGGTATGGACGAATACTGTGCTCAGCTTTCGTGGTTTTCAAGCCGTCTACTTTCGCAGAAGTAACAATATCACCCTTTGTATATTCCAACTCATAGATCAAGCCCGTTCCCCAACCATTTCCTAGCTGAAAACTTTTATTTAATGATAATAAGTGCTTATATCCATTTTCTGTTTCTGCGTATGCGCCTTTCTTTTTCTTACGATTTTCAAGTTTGAACGCGTAAAGTGCTGTCGCATTCCACGCAGCGTTGTTATAGAAGACGTTAAACACTTCATGAGTCGTTGTACGCTCTTTAGACTTGCCACCACCCCATGATGCAAAATCAGTGATGTTTTTCTCTTCGACTTCAATCGATGTTCCAACATGCCCACCAAATTTTAAAGCGTCATAAAAAAAGATATCACTTGGAGACATAGTTCGGTCATCAGCAGCCGAAGCGCCAGCACTAATAAGTAGAGTGTTGGTGATCACTACAGACAATAATGTTTTTTTCACGGTCATTCCTTATTGATTCTTCACTGAATCATTTGTTGTTATTTGTAGGGTTATTTTTGTTCACTGTTTCTCTTTATCTATCCACGGTGTCTCTTGATAGGCTTGCTGATTTCGCAACATTTAACCAGAAAAACATAGTCGTCCGTAATGAACGCCTATTTATTGTTCTAGAATTATAAATGTTTTGCTTCCTATTGAATTTAGAAATGAGAGATCAATCACCCTTGACTGCGGAGATTATTGATCACCATCACAAACGGTAGGATTTTCATTAATCTAAGTATCAAAACTAACAAAGCACCGTTCACCCCCCCCAATAAACAAGGCATAAAACCCTATAGCTACTAGATGTAAAAAGCACAAACGGAAGGTGACAAGCATCACAAATACGCTGACATTTTAACCAGGTGATGTTGACATATTGTCGGCGAGACATACCATAGTAGTACTTAACGAACGACTACTATGATTTTAAATAGCGCGGTGTCAGTATGAAAAATTCAGGAATGAAAAAGAATCTATTCGCGGCAGCCTTAATGGCGGCAACGTTAACGACCAGTACATTAACGGCTGCAGCCGATGCAAACGCAGACACAATTCAGCCAGAAAATGGGGCTGAGTTGTTAATCTGGACCGACAAAACAACACTCGACTACATGGAGTACGCCGCTCAGTCCTTTAATAAAGAGTTAGGATACGATATTGATTTTTCATTCCGTGGGTTAGCGCCGATCGATGCCGCTTCTCGTTTGATTCAGGATGGCGGCTCTGCTCGCGTGGCAGATGTAGTAGAGATTGAACATGACTTATTGGGGCGATTAGTCGTGGCAGGTGGGGCGATGGAGAATCTGGTGTCTGCCGAACGTATCTCGAATACTTTTATGCCAAATGCGATTAATGCGTCTCAAGCTGAAGGGGTGAGCTATGGCTTCCCAGTTAGCTTCGCTACTACCGCTCTGTTCTACAATAAAGATTTACTGACTAAAGCACCTGAGACTTTTGAAGAAATTATCGAATTTTCAAAAACTTTCAACAATAAGCAAGAACATAAATACGCACTGCTCTGGGACATACAGAACTATTACGAGTCTCGTATGTTTGTCACGCTTTACGGCGCATACGAATTTGGTAATAACGGTACCGATGCAAAAGACATCGGCATCAATTCTGAAAAAGCCCAACAAGGCTTAGAAGCAATGAAAACCCTGCAAGTGGCCAACAATTCAAATCCAGTTGATATGCGCAACCCGCAAGTACGTCGTGGCTTATTTAATGAAGGAAAAGTCGCCGCTATTATCGACGGCCCTTGGGCAATCGAAGGGTATCAAGAATCAGGGATAAATCTTGGTGTTGTACCTATGCCTAAATTAGCAGGCCAACAACCACGCACTTTTGCAACTGTTCGTCTTGCGGTTGTGTCTTCTTACACTGAGTATCCGAAAGCCGCACAATTATTTGCTGACTACCTTACTTCCGACGCGATGCTGAAAAAACGCTATGAGATGTCAAGAGCACTCCCTCCGATCCAGTCAGTTATGGAAGAGATCATTGTTGATGCCGATGAAGCCACTTACGCCATTATTACGCAAGGTTTCTACTCAGACGCAATGCCATCGATTCCTGAAATGGGCTTCATTTGGTCACCAATGGCCAGTGCTATTACAGACTACTGGGTAAACGATAAACCTGCGAGTTCTGTTCTTGACCGTGCGCTTTCGATCATCGAAGAACAAATAGAATTACAAGAGTAACCTCTGAACTCCCGTCGCGACTTACAAGCGACTTAGCTCATGCGCTGTGTCATAAAGCCACAGCGCTAGTTCAGGGCGTGACCAGAAAACGAATACATAACGACAACCTAAACAATAGAGATAAACAATGTTGTTAACAGAGAATCAGCCGGCATCACGAATGCCCGCTTCACTCCTTATTATGGGGAGTACACAGATCGTAAAAGGTCATTGGATAAAAGGCGGTGTATTTTTAGCCATGCAGCTAATCACATTGTTGATTCTCCCGGAGCTGTTGGCCTCGCTAAAAGGCTTAGTCACTTTAGGAGATGTCGCTCAAGTTCGTGAAGGCTTTAAAATATTACAGGGCGATAACTCTGTCTTTATGTTGGTCGAAGGAGTCATAGCCTTACTCTACAGCTTCTTATTCATCTGTCTGTACATCGCTAATGTCCAAGATGCAAAAGTCAGCCTTAAGTCACGACTGAATCTTCGAGAACAATTTAAAGACATTTACGACCAAAAGTTCGCGTTCATCATGCTATCGCCAGCTTTTATTGCCAGTATCGCATTCATTATTTTACCAATCATTATTACGGTACTCGTCTCTTTCACTAACTATTCGGCACCTCATCATATCCCACCAAGAAACCTCGTAGATTGGGTGGGGTTTAAAAACTTTGTTTCACTATTTGAACTAAAAATATGGTCGAGCACTTTCTTCGGTGTCGCTTCTTGGACGGTTCTGTGGGCATTTTTTGCCACCATATGTACTTGTGGGTTTGGTTTCTTACTGGCGCTTGCGCTACAAAATAGAAACATTAAAGCAAAAAAAGCATGGCGCTTTATCTTTATTCTCCCTTATGCCATTCCTGCTTTCGTGACCTTATTGATGTTCCGCTTGCTACTGAATGGTATTGGACCAGTCAACGCAACGTTAAACTCGTGGGGCTTTGATTCGATTGCCTTCTTATCAGACCCTTTCACCGCAAAAATTACCGTTATCGCGGTGAGTGTTTGGGTTGGCGCACCTTACTTTATGCTGCTTATTGCAGGGGCACTGACTAACATTTCAAGCGAACTTTATGAAGCCAGTGAAGTCGATGGTGCAAGCAAGTTCCAGCAATTTAAAGAAATCACCCTACCTATGGTGTTGCACCAAGTGGCCCCATCGTTGGTCATGACCTTTGCCCATAACTTCAATAACTTTGGGGCGATTTACCTGTTAACCGAAGGGGGTCCTATCAACCCTGAATATCGATTTGCAGGACATACCGACATTCTGATCACTTGGATTTACAAGCTCACGCTCGACTTCCAGCAGTATCAAATCGCTTCGGTTATCTCAATCATTATCTTCTTGTTCTTGTCTGGTATTGCGATATGGCAATTCAGCCGCATGAAGTCATTCAAAGACGATGTAGGTATGTAACATGGCTAATTTAAATAGTACGAATAAGTTAATTAACATGGACAAATACATTGGCAAAATAGGCACCCTAGTCGTGTACCTATTTCTCATTGCCAACGCATTATTAGTACTTGGACCAGTGATTTGGACAGTGCTAGCTTCATTCAAAACGGGGAATAACTTATTCAGTTCTTCTTTCACAAGCATTGACTTTACGCTCGACCACTACCGCGCATTGTTCACGGACACACCCTATTTAGACTGGTATAAAAACACCTTTCTTCTCGCGACAGCGAATATGGTTATCTCACTGGTTGTCGTGACTATTTCAGCGTTTGTGTTCTCTCGCTACCGCTTCAATGGGAAGCGCAACATTATGATGAGCATTCTTGTATTGCAGATGTTCCCGGCCTTTCTTTCAATGACGGCTATCTACATCTTGCTATCAAAAATGGGATTGATTGATACCTATGCTGGCTTGTTATTTGTGTATGTAACGGGCTCATTACCATTCATGATTTGGTTGGTGAAAGGTTATTTCGATGCCATTCCCACTTCATTAGATGAAGCAGCAAAAATTGATGGCGCAGGCCACATGACGATTTTCCTCGAGATCATTCTCCCTCTCGCGAAACCTATCTTAGTGTTTGTTGGTTTAGTGTCTTTCACCGCACCTTGGATGGACTTCATTTTACCTACGCTTATCTTACGCAGCGAAGAAAAAATGACGCTAGCCATCGGTATTTTCAGTTGGATTTCATCTAACTCAGCGGAGAATTTCACGCTGTTTGCCGCGGGTTCATTATTGGTTGCAGTGCCCATCACTTTGCTATTTGTTGCGACTCAAAAACACATTACTACCGGCCTCGTCAGCGGTGCAGTTAAAGAATAATAATTAGGGATGATTTCCGCTATGGCTATTACAAATTCAGTTATCAACAAACCGATTACAAAAAGCTCGCTGACTCACTCAGCAAAAAGTGCAGACAGCTACGCTTACAACAATGAAACGCTTCACCTTCGCTTACGCAGTGCAAAAGGCGAACTAGACAAGGTTTCACTTTGGATAGGCGACCCGTACCACTGGGCAGAAGGCGGCCTCGATGGTGGCAATCTAGGTGGCAGTGATGCACACGGTTGGGTGGGTGGCAATGAAGTGACCATGATTCATGAAGGGGAAACCGAGTATCACGACCACTGGTTTGCAGAGTTTACTCCACCGAAACGTCGTAGCCGTTATGGCTTTATTTTGTACGGAAAAGGCGGCGAAAAGATTCTATTTGGAGAAAAACGCTGCGCCGACATTTCAACGACTGAAAACGCAGAAATCGAGCTGAGCAACTTAAGTAATTTCTTCTGTTTTCCTTACATAAACCCTCGTGACGTTTTAAAGACACCGACGTGGATAAAAGACACTATTTGGTACCAAATATTCCCAGAGCGCTTTGCTAATGGTCGCCCTGAAACATCACCTGCCAACGTGCAACCTTGGGGAACCAGACCTGTATCCGACAACTTTATGGGTGGCGATTTATGGGGCGTGATCGATAAGCTCGATTACCTGCAAGATCTTGGCGTGAATGGTTTGTATTTGTGCCCTATTTTCACAGCCAACGCCAACCATAAATACGACACTGTCGACTACTACAATGTAGACCCGCACTTTGGCGGCAATGAAGCTTTTAAAGCACTCGTCGATGAAGCCCATAAACGCGGCATGAAAATTATGCTCGACGCGGTGTTCAACCACATTGGGTCTCAATCTCCACTATGGCTAGACGTTGTGAATAACGGGGCAAAGTCCAAATACGCCGACTGGTTTTGGATCAATCAGTTCCCTGTATACCCAGATACGCCAAAAGAAGAATGGGATTTCTGGAACTTAAACTACGAAACCTTCGCCAACGTCGTCGAAATGCCAAAGCTGAATACTGAAAATGAAGAGTGTCGCGCATACTTATTAGACGTGGCGCGCCACTGGGTAGAAGAGTTCAACATTGATGGATGGCGTTTAGACGTAGCCAACGAAGTGGACCATGCGTTTTGGCGTGACTTCCGTAAAGTCGTAAAAGATGCCAACCCAGACTGCTACATTCTTGGGGAGATTTGGCACGAAGGTATGCCTTGGCTACGCGGCGACCAATACGATTCGTTGATGAATTACCCGCTGACACAAGCCATTACCGACTACTTTGGTCTTGGCGACGTTGATAAAGAGAGCTTTGTAAATGCAGTGAACGCGTCGTACATGGCATACCCACGCAACGTAAACGAAGCGATGTTTAACTTATTAGATAGCCATGACACCACTCGCATTATCTCTTTATGCCAGGGCGAAAAACGTAAAGCTAAATTAGCTTATTTATTTATGTTCACTCAAGTCGGTGCTCCATGCATTTATTATGGTGGCGAAATTGGTATGGATGGCGGCCGCGGCATGGGCAGCGAAGACAACCGAAAATGCATGATATGGGAAGAATCAGAGCAAGACTTAGAATTCAAAAACTTCATTCAAGAAATGATCGCTTTGCGTAAAGCTAATCCCGATTTTAATCAGCCTAGCATTGACTGGTTAAACGTGGAGGATGAAAAAGGGACGGCAGACAAAGAGTGTATCGCTTACCGCCGTGGCAATTTAATGTTTGTTCTAAACAACAGCGATAAAGATAAACAGATCATGCTCGATGGAAAATCACTGACCATTAGTGCTTATGGCTACGTGATTGAGCAAGCGAACTAAATCCAAGTGTGTCATTAATCAAATCATGCTCATTAAAGCAGAACCAAATATAGTGATGGGAATCGCGATTGATTCCCACTCTATTTACTCGGTCGCCAGCACCTCTAACGGACAAGAGGTGTATAGAATGGTGCAGCGCACTCCTGGCGACCTTGCCCACTTGACTCAACATTTGATAAGCCGAATATCAAGCGTCAGCTACCGCTATGGACGTATCGCCGCGATAGGCATAAGTGTATCTGAGTTTTTTTTATCTCATCGCCAATCCGTACATGAAGTTGCAAAATCAAGTCCTACTCACTCGACAGAAATCACCCAATTAACACGAAACCTGAATCAGCATTTCAAGGTCGACTGCTCGCTTGTGATGCATTCACACAGTGCGGCCATTGCGTGCGACGCTATTAGTAACGCCATGAAAAGCGCTGACTCAATTGAACAACCACTCTCGGCAGGTTCAAGTCTAAATAAGAGGGCTAGAGATTTATACAAAGAGGCCATACTCAGCGTATTTTTGGGCGATGGTTGTGGCATAAGTTTTTATCAAAATAACGAGCAAGTGCACCACCCATTAAGCTCACATTGGGCACATTCAAGGTTGCCTAATTTTCAATGGCTCGTTGATGGCTTAACTCCTGTATGTCGCTGTGGAAATGAGGCCTGCATTGAACAGTTTTTATCCGCACCAAGTATTGAGCGGCAATATCATCAAGTCGTGCTAAAAGACCAAACTTTAGCGCAAATTTTTTCAGGCGTAGACCTAAGTGAACCGCATGCATCGCGCATATATCGTACTTATATCGACCAATTGGCGCGCAGTTTAGTTAATCCCATTCAACAATTACTGCCTACACGACTCGTATTATCAGGCGAAGCAACGACCTATCCTACATTAACGGCAGATTTAAAAGTCGCATTGTCTCGCTACATTCACGTTAATGAAATTCCAGTGATTATTCACCCAAAACAAGATGAATTCACCTTTGCTCGCGGAGCGTTTCTCATCGCTGAAAAAAATCACAACAATCATTTACGCTCGTCGTGACAAGAATGGTAACCTTAGAAGGAGAAGATATTGAATAGTTTCAGAGGACAACCCGTGTCAGAGCTAGTCACCAAATTAATGGATTTTGGGTTTACCAAAACCGATGCGCTTGTTTATATTAATTTACTCAAAAATGGCCAATCCAGCGGATATAAAATCGCGAAAGAGATCTCTATCTCCCGCTCTTCTGTTTACTCGTCTATCGATAACCTTTACGCCAATGGCTACATTTTCATGTCTGATGGCGACACTAAAGAGTACGAAGCTAAATCACCAGACTTGATTTTCAGCCAGATAGAAAAAAAGACCGTCACTAATATTAATTTCCTTAAATCAGAATTATCTAAGATGATGCTGAAAGAGGAAAAAGAGTTCGTTTACAACGTATCGGGGTTCGACAACTTACTTCAAAAGGCCAAGGAAATCATTAATCAGGCAAATCTAGAAATTTACCTGAATACCGATTTTAACCTTGAGTTGTTTGGCAAAGAATTATGCGATGCCGTGGAACGTGGAGTACGAGTGATTGGCTTTTCATTCAACAAAATGGCGAGCCCACATGAAAAAATAGAATTACATTCGCGTTCTGAAAATGAAGAAACCGAATACCCTTCACACCGCTTTATGTGTGTAGCCGATATGAAGCTCGCCCTCATGTTCTCACACCGTGAAGAAACTTTAGGCTTGTATGCAAACAATCGCTTAATTGTAAAAATGATCGCAGAGCATATTCACAGCGATGTTTACCTAACAGAATACGAGCGCCTGGCTCCTAATCAGCACCAACACGTCAGAGTAAATACGATTCACGAACAGCACAATGCTATGGTACTCGACGAGCTTAAGAAGCACTAGTTCAGCAGATCGAATTCAATAATAAGATACGAACAAAGGTCTAGTAATAGGCCTTTAGGGGCAAGAACTTTTGACGGTAATCGATTTAACCCAAAGGGTTTCTTTGATTATTTGATAAAGAATAGACCTATGAGTGCATGACTATAAGTCATCTAGAGCAGCCAACCTACCGTCACTTTCCTCTAAACAATCAAATACCTTACATTTTTACGACTAAAACAATAAAGCCTCGAAAATTCGAGGCTTTAAAATCTTTCAAAGTCATGCATTCTTATGAAGATGACTTAACAAAACGTTAGCTTATAGCTCTTCGTTTTCTTCTTCCTTCTCTGCACCTTTCTCTTCAAGCACAGCAGGAGTTAGCAGTAACTCACGGAGTTTAGTATCAATTTCTAGAGCAACTTCTGGGTTTTCACGCAGGTATTTACCAGCGTTAGCTTTACCTTGGCCGATCTTGTCGCCTTTGTAGCTGTACCAAGCGCCAGCTTTTTCTACTAGCTTATTCTTAACACCTAAGTCGATAAGCTCACCTTCGCGGTTGAAGCCCTTGCCGTAAAGGATTTGAGTTTCAGCTTGTTTGAATGGTGCAGCAATCTTGTTCTTAACAACCTTGATACGAGTTTCGTTACCAACAACTTCATCACCATCTTTAATCGCGCCAGTACGGCGAATATCAAGACGAACAGATGCGTAGAACTTAAGTGCGTTACCACCTGTTGTTGTTTCAGGGTTACCAAACATCACACCAATTTTCATACGAATTTGGTTAATGAAGATGGCCATACAGTTAGACTGCTTGAGGTTACCAGTCAGCTTACGCATCGCTTGAGAAAGCATACGAGCCTGAAGCCCCATGTGGCTGTCGCCCATTTCGCCTTCGATTTCTGCTTTAGGTGTTAGTGCAGCTACTGAGTCAATAACAAGAACGTCGATAGCACCTGAACGAGCCAGTGCATCACAGATTTCAAGCGCTTGCTCACCCGTATCTGGTTGAGAAACAAGAAGCGCATCGATATCAACACCCAACTTTTGAGCGTAGATAGGGTCTAGTGCGTGCTCGGCATCGACGAATGCACACGTTTTGCCCACTTTCTGTGCTGCAGCAATAAGCTCAAGCGTTAGCGTTGTTTTACCTGATGATTCTGGACCGTAAACTTCTACGATACGTCCCATCGGTAGGCCACCAGCACCTAGTGCGATATCTAGAGATAGAGAACCTGTAGAAATAGTTTCTACGTCCATTGTGCGGTTATCACCAAGACGCATGATTGAACCTTTACCAAATTGCTTTTCAATCTGACCAAGGGCTGCGGCTAACGCTTTTTGTTTATTCTCGTCCATTACTATCTCCACATAATCGGTTGTCTTAACAAGCGATCTAGAATCTATTTCTAACCCACATAGGGGTGACTAATTGGCTTTTATTATACTGTTTATTCATACAGTGTCTATACCTGTATGAAAATAATTTGTACAAATGTTACTTACCTTCCATTGATAGGTAATCATAAATAACTTGTAGGGCATGGTGCGTGGCTTGTTGGCGTACTTGTGATCTGTCGCCTGTAAATACATGCGTTTCTACTTTATCCCAACCGTTTAGTGCTTTCCAAGCGAAACATACCGTTCCAACAGGCTTATCTTCGGTCGCGCCACCTGGGCCAGCAATACCACTGATCGATACAGAGATAGTCCCATTTGAATGTTGCAATGCCCCGCTCGCCATTTCTATTACGACAGGCTCACTCACCGCACCGAACTCAACTAAGGTTTTAAGCTGTACGCCGATCATCTCTTGCTTCGCTTCATTGCTATAAGTAACAAATGCACGATCAAACCAACCAGAGCTCCCTGCGATATCCGTCACCGCGCTAGCAACCCCACCGCCAGTGCAAGATTCAGCCGTCACTAAAACGTGTTTATGTTTAGCGAGTAAGTGTCCAAGCTGTTCACTAAGATCTTGAGTCATCTGCATCATCAACTTCCCTTTATCTACTGTCATATCATTCGGATTCGCATCTTTTCGCATGTGTCGCTTTTCGCACGAAACGCTTTCACGTATCCTAAGCCGCAATAGAAATAAACGAAAGAAGTTAACTGTGAAAGCCGATCAAAAACATACTCCCATGATGCAGCAGTACCTAAAGCTAAAAGCAGAAAATCCAGAAATTCTGCTGTTCTACCGCATGGGCGATTTCTACGAGCTTTTCTACGATGATGCTAAAAAAGCCTCTCAACTCCTCGATATTTCGCTAACCAAGCGTGGCTCTTCAAACGGTGAGCCTATTCCTATGGCGGGCGTTCCATACCACGCCGTTGAAGGTTACCTTGCGAAGTTAGTGCAGTTGGGCGAGTCCGTAGCGATTTGTGAGCAGATTGGTAATCCAGCAACTTCAAAGGGCCCGGTTGATCGCGCTGTCGTAAGAATTGTGACTCCGGGAACCGTAACCGACGAAGCACTGCTTTCTGAGCGTGTTGATAACCTGATTGCCTCTATTTACCACCACAATGGTAAATTTGGCTACGCGACGCTTGATATTACTTCTGGCCGATTCCAGCTATGTGAGCCGGAAACCGAAGAAGCAATGGCGGCAGAACTGCAGAGAACCTCTCCTCGTGAGCTACTGTTCCCTGAAGATTTCGAACCTGTAAATCTAATGGCAAGCCGTAATGGCAATCGCCGCCGCCCGGTATGGGAATTTGAATTAGATACCGCGAAGCAGCAATTGAATAAGCAGTTTGGTACTCGCGATCTGGTTGGCTTTGGCGTAGAAGGCGCGAAACTAGGCTTATGTGCGGCTGGTTGTTTGATCCAATACGTGAAAGATACCCAACGTACTGCCCTTCCACATATCCGTTCACTGACGATGGATAAACAAGATCACTCGGTGATCCTCGATGCAGCAACTCGTCGTAATTTGGAGATCACGCAAAATCTTGGTGGTGGTACTGATAACACCCTTGCCGAAGTACTAGATCACACTGCGACAGCTATGGGTAGCCGTATGCTTAAGCGCTGGTTACATCAACCAATGCGCAATATCTCTGCACTCGATCAGCGCCTAGATGCGATTGGTGAAATGAAAGATTTGGCTCTCTTTACAGAGCTACAGCCAACCTTGAAACAGATCGGGGATATCGAACGTATTCTTGCTCGATTAGCACTTCGTTCAGCTCGTCCTCGCGATATGGCACGTCTTCGCCAAGCGATGGAATATTTGCCAGAGCTTGCAGAAACACTGACGCAACTGAAGCACCCGTACCTAACTCAACTTGCTCAATATGCCTCGCCTGTGGATGAGGTTTCTGAACTACTTGAGCGAGCGATCAAAGAGAACCCTCCCGTGGTTATCCGTGACGGAGGTGTAATTGCAGAAGGCTACAATGCCGAGTTAGACGAATGGCGCGACCTTGCGGCTGGCGCAACCGAATTTCTTGATAAACTAGAGCAAGAAGAGCGCGAACGTCATGGTATCGATACACTTAAAGTGGGCTACAACAACGTACACGGTTTCTTCATTCAAGTAAGCCGCGGACAAAGCCACCTTGTGCCACCACACTATGTTCGCCGTCAAACGCTGAAAAATGCAGAGCGTTACATCATTCCTGAGCTAAAAGAGCACGAAGACAAAGTACTTAGCTCTAAATCGAAAGCCCTAGCTATCGAGAAGAAGTTGTGGGATGAGTTGTTTGATTTGTTACTGCCTTATCTAGAGCGACTACAAAACATTGCTTCTTCAGTGTCTCAACTGGATGTTCTACAAAACTTAGCTGAACGTGCAGACACCCTTGATTACTGTCGTCCAACCATGACAGAGTCAGCTGGCGTACAAATTCAGGCAGGTCGTCACCCTGTGGTTGAACAAGTAATGGACGAACCCTTTATTGCTAACCCTATCGACCTCAATGATCAACGTAAGATGCTGATCATCACAGGTCCAAACATGGGTGGTAAGTCGACCTACATGCGTCAGACTGCACTCATTGCGCTGATGGCTCATATTGGTTGTTATGTTCCAGCAGAAAGCGCGACGATTGGTTCTATCGACCGTATCTTTACTCGTATTGGCGCATCCGATGACTTGGCTTCAGGTCGTTCAACCTTCATGGTTGAGATGACAGAAACCGCAAACATTCTACACAACGCGACACCAAATAGCCTTGTGTTAATGGATGAAATCGGTCGTGGTACCAGTACTTACGATGGTCTGTCTCTGGCTTGGGCAAGTGCGGAATGGCTAGCCAATCAAATCAATGCGATGACACTATTTGCAACGCACTACTTTGAGCTAACTGAGCTGCCTAACCAACTTCCAACACTGGCTAACGTGCACCTAGACGCGGTAGAACACGGCGACAGCATTGCCTTTATGCACGCTGTTCAAGAAGGTGCCGCAAGTAAATCTTACGGTCTAGCGGTAGCGGGATTGGCTGGTGTACCGAAAGCGGTAATCAAGAATGCTCGAGCGAAGTTGACTCAACTAGAAGCGTTAAGCATGGAGTCACCAACATCAAAACCAAGTGGCGTTGATATCGCAAACCAACTGAGCCTGATCCCTGAACCGAGTGAAGTGGAGCAAGCACTAGCGAATGTTGAACCTGATGATCTAACACCTCGCCAAGCACTAGAAGAGCTCTACCGTTTGAAGAAGCTGCTTTAGTTTCTTATCAAGTAGCTTGTTATTGCCGTCCGTGATTTTGATTAGACGGCATCAAATACCAAAGCCACAAACAAAAAAACGCTGACTTAAAGTCAGCGTTTTTATTTGTCTTCTATTCAAAGAAACATAATCAGTTCATTTAGTCGTTTTCTACGTTGAACAGATTTTCCATGTTCAAGCCTTGCTTGATTAGAATTTCACGTAAACGACGAAGACCTTCAACTTGGATTTGGCGAACTCGTTCACGAGTCAGGCTAATTTCACGGCCGACTTCTTCTAGTGTTGATGGTTCATAGCCTAGTAATCCAAAGCGACGCGCAAGCACCTCTTTCTGCTTAGGATTCAGCTCATCAAGCCAGAAAATCAACGAGTTCTTAATATCGCTATCTTGAGTTGAAACCTCAGGGTCTGAGTTGTTGATGTCCGGAATTATATCCAGTAGCGCTTTCTCACCATCACCACCGATAGGTGTATCAACAGAGCTCACTCTTTCGTTTAGACGAAGCATCTTGCTCACATCACCAACAGGTTTGTCTAGCTTAGAAGCAATTTCTTCTGCCGTTGGTTCATGGTCAAGTTTTTGTGAAAGTTCTCTTGCGGTACGTAGGTAGATGTTCAGCTCTTTCACAACATGGATTGGCAAACGGATAGTGCGAGTCTGATTCATTAGCGCACGTTCAATGGTTTGACGAATCCACCATGTTGCGTAAGTTGAGAAACGGAAGCCACGCTCTGGGTCAAACTTCTCTACGGCGCGAATCAAACCTAGGTTGCCTTCTTCAATAAGATCGAGAAGTGCAAGACCACGGTTGCTATAACGACGAGAAATTTTCACCACCAAACGCAGGTTACTTTCGATCATGCGTTTGCGTGCTGCTTCATCACCGCGTAGAGCTCGACGTGCATAAAGCACTTCTTCTTCAGCGGTTAATAGTGGTGAGAAACCGATTTCGCCTAAGTAGAGTTGAGTCGCATCTAAGCTTTTAGACGTAACTTCAGTCTCTTCTTTCGCTTCGGTTTTCTTAGTGACTGTTCGTTTTGCTTTTCCAAGAGCTTCCTGTTCCGTGGTTGCTTGGTTAAGATCGAACTCTTCTTTGGTTACTGCATTGCTTATACTCATAACGCCTCCCCCTGGCGAAATTAGCATGACATTACAACTTCATATGTCGCTAAATGACTATGTCACTCCATACAATACGTAATTTTTGCATATTGTATTTAAGGTAAATACCGTTTTGGATTAACTGATTTACCTTGGTAACGAATCTCAAAGTGCAGCCTGACACTGCTGGCTCCAGAGCTTCCCATTGTTGCAATCTTCTGCCCTGGTTTCACACTTTGCCCTTCAGATACTAATAGTCGGTCGTTATGCGCGTATGCACTTAAGTAATTATCATTGTGCTTCACAATCACTAGATTGCCGTAGCCTCGTAATGCATTACCCGAATAAACAACCGTTCCCCCTGCAGTAGATACTATTGGCTGACCTCGCTGTCCTGCTATGTCTATGCCTTTATTTCCTTGTTCGCCTACAGAGAACTTCTTAATTACTCTCCCTTTCGTTGGCCATAACCATTTGGATACTTTGTTACTCGTTGGTTTTGTTGGCGGTGTAACATTCTGTTTACCTTTAGAACCAACATACTCCTTTGATTTGGATTGTACAACCTTCTTTTGTGGATCTTTTTTCGCCACTTTGGTGGTTGTTTGAGCGGGCGCAGATTTAGAGCTTTTACTCTTTTGAGATGTTGTTTTAGGTTTGCTTGAGGCCAACAAAGTTGTGGATGCGGCAACAGGCGCAGCGACGGCTGCAACCGCTACCGTTGATTTACCATACGCTGGAGCGTTGTAGCTAGGACGCCATAACTTAAGGCTCTGTCCGGGATGGATGGTATAAGGTGCAGACAGATTGTTATAGCGAATCAGCTCTTTAACATCTTTATTTGTTACGTAAGCAATAAAATAAAGGGTATCGCCTTTTTTCACTTCATAGTAACTACCACGATAACTACCACGATCAATCGATGAGTAATTCTTGTTTAAGCTTGAAACTGGCGCAGGCGAATTCGCAGCACACCCAACAAGTGCACAGCTAAGCAGTAGAGAACTTCCTTTAAAAACCTTCGAACGCATCGACTTTCTATCCACCTACACCATTAATAATTTTATTAAGCTAACTCACCAGGTACAAGAGGTACAAATCGCACCATCTCGATAACACTCGATAAGAACTCATCACCGTGGCGAACAATCTTCAACAGTTGTTGTTCATCATCTCCGACCGGAATTAATAAGCGGCCTCCATCTTTCAACTGCTGCAAAAGCGCTTGAGGGATCGACTCTGCAGCAGCGGTGACAATAATCGCATCAAAAGGCGCCTTAGAAGACCAACCTTGCCAACCATCACCGTGCTTGGTTGAGATGTTGTAGAAATCGAGTTGCTTCAACCTACGCTTAGCATCCCATTGTAGCGACTTTATTCTTTCAACCGAATACACGCGATCAACCAGCTGAGCCAAAACAGCCGTTTGATAACCAGAACCCGTTCCGATCTCCAAAACGCGGCTGTCTTGTTGTAACTCAAGCAGCTCGGTCATTTTAGCAACAATGTAAGGCTGAGAAATTGTCTGCCCCTGCCCGATAGGCAGCGCATTATTATCATAGGCTTGGTGATGCATAGCCTGTGATAAAAAGCTCTCTCTCGGTAGTAAGTAAATAGCATCAAGAACCTTTTGATCCTGAATACCATTTTCTATCAGAAAAGTAACTAAGCGCTCAGCTTGTGGATTACTCACTTATTTATCCCCTAACCATGTAGTCATCGCACCCAACGACTCATGTGCCGTCAGATCAACTTGTAGTGGTGTTACCGACACAAAACCATGTTCAATGGCGTAAAAATCGGTACCCTCACCAGCATCTTGCTCCTTACCAGGAGGGCCAAGCCAATAGATATCATGACCACGTGGGTCTTTCTGCTTAATCATATCTTCAGCATGGTGACGAGCACCTAGACGTGTCACCTGAGTACCCGATATTTGTTCTAATGCTAAGTCAGGGACGTTCACGTTTAACAGGCGATTGGTCGGGATTGGGTTTGCTAAATGTTGTTCGACAATACGGCGAGCAACCGCTGCCGCTGTCTTAAAATGTTGTTTTCCAACCAGAGAAAATGCCACCGATTGAACACCTAAAAAGTGGCCTTCCATTGCTGCTGCGACTGTACCTGAATAAAGCACGTCATCACCAAGGTTAGCTCCGTGATTAATACCCGTTAAAACCAGATCAGGCATGTCACTCTTTAGGAGTTCGTTCAATGCGAAATGTACACAGTCGGTCGGTGTTCCTTGTACCGAATAGGTATTTCTAGCAATCTCTTGAACACGCAAAGGCTGTTCCAAAGTTAATGAATTTGAAGCACCAGAGCGATTACGGTCAGGTGCCACAATGATAACTTCAGCAAGATCACGTAATTCATTTGCCAGCTCATGAATACCTTGAGCATGCACACCATCATCGTTGCTGAGTAAAATCTTCATCTTGTATCCTTTCTTTTGTACCAATGCCAAGTCACTTAAATTCCAAGATTAAGTGACTTAGACCCAAGCAGAATCATTATTGCTCGTAGGTTCTTTCTACGTGTACTTCTTCAACTAACTCACGAACGATAGCGGTTGCGAAGCAGCCTGCGTCCAGAGAGAATTTAAGAGTGACATTGTCTTCGTTTACTTCCCACACTAAACCCATCGGCTTCAACGAGGCTTCACGGCGATCATGGCGCATACGGTTGCCACAAATAAGCGCCATTAGATCCGGTTCAGCATCAAGGTGTTTCTGCTCTAGAGCTTGAGACGCATCCGTCGTCGGTAACGCATTATCTCCAGCTAAAGCAACGGTAATAAACGCAGAACCATTGGCGATATCTTGGTTTACAGCTTCGATATTAGCGGCTGTCACAGCAAGTTGAGCATCGTTTTTAACTACAATATCGCCGACCAATGCCGAAGCAAACGCATCGTGCTCAATACGGTCAGAAAGAATTAAGTTGTAGATCCAAGAACGAGCTGCAGAGAGGTACAAGCTGCGCTTATTTTGATTACGTGTACGAACGTTTTCACGCCCCCAACGACGAGCTTCAGATAAGTTGTTACCTTCATTGCCAAACCTCTGAGCACCAAAGTAATTTGGCACGCCCACTTGAGCGACTTTTTCCAAACGTTTGACTACATCATCGCAGTCCGTTACTTCAGACAAAGTTAGCTCGAATTGGTTGCCAACTAAATCGCCTGGACGTAACTTTTTGTTGTGGCGTGCTGTCGCCAAGATCTCAATGCTTGGGTATTGTGCAAGAAAAGCAGAAAAGTCAGGTTCACCTTTTGGTAGATGCACGCTCAACCACTGTTCTGTCACAGCATGACGGTCTTTCAAACCAGCCCAACTCACGTCTTTCGACTTAACACCACACGCTTTAGCCAGCTCGTTTGCTACAAAGCTCGTGTTCTCACCCGTTTTACGAATACGCACCATTAGGTGTTCGCCTTCACCAGTGAACTCAAAACCTAAGTCTTCATTAACGACAAAGTGTTCGGCTTTTGCTTTTAGTTTTGCTTTCGCAGTTGGTTTACCGTTTAGATAAGCCAATGAAGATAAAATATCTGACATGCTGTTCTTTTCGTGTTGGTGCTTACGCACTTTTAGTAATTAGGACCACCGCTTCACATGCGATGCCCTCTTTGCGACCTGTAAAACCTAAACGCTCAGTGGTCGTCGCTTTTACATTCACATTGCTAATGCTGGTTTCTAAATCTTGTGCGATAGCGTGGCACATAGAGTCTATATGAGGCGCCATCTTTGGAGCTTGCGCCATGATAGTAATATCGGCATTACCAATCACGTAGCCTTGTTCTTTTACTCGACGATAAACATCTTTTAGAAGTTCACGGCTATCCGCGCCTTTCCACTCATCATCAGTATCGGGGAAATGACGACCAATATCACCGGCAGCAATCGCACCTAATAAAGCGTCACACAACGCATGAAGGGCAACATCACCATCTGAGTGTGCGATAAGACCCTGCTCATAAGGGACTCTAACGCCACCTATAATTACCGGACCTTCACCACCAAACTTATGTACATCAAAGCCATGGCCAATACGAATCATCATTATTCCTTATTCTGACTTAAATAGAACTCAGCAAGTGCTAAATCTTCAGGCTGAGTAATCTTAAAATTATCTGAGCGCCCTGCCACTAAAGCGGGCGATAAACCTTTCCATTCAAAGGCTGAGGCTTCATCGGTAATCGAAACGCCTTGTTGCAACGCCTCGCTTAATGCATTCCACAGAGGCTTTGCTCTGAACATTTGCGGCGTAAGTGCATGCCATAGATCGGCTCGCTCAACGGTATGTTCGATCTGCCCTTGGGCACCTCGCTTCATCGTGTCACGAACTGGCGCCGCTAAAATAGCCCCTACATCATGGCTCATCGCGCCGGAAATTAGCTTGTCGATATCACTGAGTTGAACACAAGGCCTTGCCGCATCGTGAACCATTACCCAATCGCTAAGCTGCTGCTCAGCGATACAGTTTAGCGCAGAGAGTACCGAGTCCGCTCGTTCGCTTCCGCCAGACACTCTGACCACTTTTGGATTTTGGTTGAGTGCTAACTCCGGGTAATAGGGGTCATCATCGCTGATCGCAACGACAATTTGAGAGACTTGTGGATGAGACAGTAATTTCTCAATGGTGTGCTCTAAAATCGTTTTGCCGTTAATCTTAAGATATTGCTTAGGGCGGTCTGCTTTCATTCGGCTACCGACGCCCGCTGCAGGTACAACGGCAATCACACTTTGAAGTTGAGTCGACATTAATGGGATTCCTCACCAATGATGCGGAAAAACGTTTCGCCTTCTTTTACCATTCCAAGCTCATGACGTGCGCGCTCTTCTATCGCGTCTAAGCCTTGGCGTAGATCATCGATTTCCGCAAACATCTCTGCGTTACGAAGATGGAGCTTTTCGTTTACTTGCTGTTGAACTTGGATTTCGTTGTTCACACCGTAGTAATCAGAAATACCATTTTTACCGAGCCACAGTGTGTGTTGTAGCCAGCCAAACACTATGAGCAGTACTAAAGCAAAAATTCGCATAACACCTTTCGCCGGTTGAAAAAGAAGGAACTAGAATAAGGCACATATATACCATAATGAGCTTATTGGTGCGAGATATGTGGTGTTAGGGAATCAATAAGTCGGAGAATTATTGTCGGGATAAGTATGGTAACAATGAGATTCCCGACTCCTTCCTTCGCCAGTCTAGGGAATGACGAACTTTAGATGTAACGAGGAGGAGCTTTAGAACCTAGAGCTTCTTCCCGTCATTTTCTACAGACAAAAAAATGCCCCGCATAAGCGAGGCATTTAAAAAGCTTAGATTAATAATTCGCTAGGAATTATTGACCTTTAACTTCTTTAAGACCGTTGTAAGGAGCTTTAGAACCTAGAGCTTCTTCGATACGGATAAGTTGGTTGTACTTAGCAACACGGTCAGAACGGCTCATAGAACCAGTTTTGATTTGACCTGCAGCTGTACCTACCGCTAGATCAGCGATAGTTGCATCTTCAGTTTCGCCAGAACGGTGAGAGATTACTGCAGTGTAGCCAGCGTCTTTAGCCATCTTGATAGCAGCTAGAGTCTCTGTTAGAGAACCGATTTGGTTGAACTTGATAAGGATAGAGTTAGCTACGCCTTTCTCGATACCTTCAGCAAGAATCTTAGTGTTTGTAACGAACAGATCGTCACCAACGATTTGAAGCTTGTCGCCTAGAAGTTCAGTTTGGTGCTTGAAGCCATCCCAATCAGACTCGTCAAGACCATCTTCGATAGAAACGATTGGGAAGTTGTTCGCTAGCTCAGCTAGGTAGTGGTTGAACTCTACAGAAGTGAAAGTTTTACCTTCACCCTTCATGTTGTAGATACCAGCTTCTTTGTCGAAGAACTCAGATGCTGCACAGTCCATAGCAAGAGTAACGTCTTTACCTAGTTCGTAACCAGCAGCTGCAACAGCTTCTGCGATAACTTCTAGAGCTTCAGCGTTAGACTTAAGGTTAGGAGCGAAACCACCTTCATCACCAACTGCAGTGCTGTAGCCTTTAGACTTAAGAACTTTAGCTAGGTTGTGGAATACTTCAGCGCCGATACGTAGACCTTCTTTAAGAGTCTTAGCGCCAACTGGTTGGATCATGAACTCTTGGATGTCAACGTTGTTATCTGCGTGCTCACCACCGTTGATGATGTTCATCATTGGTAGAGGCATAGAGAATTGACCAGCAGTACCGTTTAGCTCAGCAATGTGCTCGTAAAGAGGCATGCCTTTCGCAGCAGCAGCAGCTTTTGCGTTAGCTAGAGATACAGCTAGGATAGCGTTCGCACCGAACTTAGACTTGTTTTCAGTACCGTCTAGGTCAAGCATGATTTGGTCAACGTCAGCTTGTGCTTTAGCGTCAGAACCTACTAGAGCTTCAGCGATTGGGCCGTTTACAGCTTCAATAGCTTTAAGAACACCTTTACCTAGGAAACGTGATTTGTCGCCGTCACGTAGCTCAAGAGCTTCGCGTGAACCAGTAGATGCGCCAGATGGAGCAGCAGCCATACCTACGAAACCGCCTTCTAGGTGTACTTCAGCTTCTACAGTTGGGTTACCACGTGAATCGATGATTTCACGACCTAGAACTTTAACGATCTTAGACATTGAATGTTTCCTTCTCGTTGAATATATAAATGTCAAATTTAAAGGTAGCAGCACAACTTACGCAGCTACCTGTATTCCTTTTTACTTCTCTAATTCGCCGCGCTGGAACTCGCCAGCTGCTTTAACGAAACCTGCAAACAATGGGTGACCATCGCGAGGTGTTGAAGTGAACTCTGGGTGGAATTGAGCAGCAACGAACCATGGATGGTTCGGGTTCTCGATAACTTCAACCAGTTTCTTGTCCGCAGATAGACCCGATACTTTTAGGCCCGCTTTTTCAATTTGTGGACGAAGATTGTTGTTCACTTCGTAACGGTGACGATGACGTTCATGGATCGTCGCGCTACCGTATAATTCGTAAGCTTTTGTCCCTTTCGCTAGGTGACAAAGCTGTGAACCAAGACGCATTGTGCCGCCAAGGTCAGATGTTTCTGTACGCTCTTCAACTTTACCTTCGCCATCAGTCCACTCAGTGATAAGACCAACAACTGGGTACTTAGTTTCAGTACAGAATTCAGAAGAGTGTGCCCCTTCCATTTTCGCAACGTTACGAGCGTACTCGATAAGTGCTACTTGCATACCTAGACAGATACCTAAGTAAGGTACTTTGTTTTCACGAGCGTATTGAGCAGCAAGAATCTTACCTTCAACACCACGATCACCAAAGCCACCAGGAACTAGGATTGCATCTAGGCCTTCTAAAACTTCTACGCCACGAGACTCAACGTCTTGTGAATCTACGTATTTAATATTAACGCTTAGGCGATTTTTCAAGCCCGCGTGTTTTAGCGCTTCATTTACTGATTTGTATGCGTCTGGTAGTTCAATGTACTTACCAACCATACCAATCGTCACTTCACCCGTTGGGTTAGCTTCTTCGTAAATTACTTGTTCCCATTCAGACAGGTCGGCTTCTGGAGCTGTGATGCCGAAACGCTTACATACAAGTTCATCAGTGCCTTGAGCTTTAATAAGCTGAGGGATCTTGTAGATAGAGTCAACATCGCGCATAGAAATAACGGCATTTTCTTGCACATTACAGAACAGAGCAATTTTCTTACGCTCGTTCGAAGGAATGTTGCGGTCTGAACGACAAACTAGAATGTCTGGCTGAATACCAATAGACAGCAGCTCTTTTACAGAGTGTTGCGTTGGCTTAGTTTTCACTTCGCCCGCAGCTGCTAGGTATGGCACTAGAGTAAGGTGCATGAACATTGCGCGTTCACGGCCTAGCTCTACTGCTAGCTGACGAATCGCTTCCATGAATGGTAGAGATTCGATATCACCAACCGTACCACCAACTTCAACAAGCGCGATATCGTGGCCAGCTGCGCCAGAAATTACACGTTCTTTGATAGAGTTAGTGATGTGCGGGATAACCTGAATAGTTGCACCTAGGTAATCACCGCGACGCTCTTTAGCGAGTACGTCTGAGTAAACACGACCTGCAGTGAAGTTGTTACGCTTAGTCATCTTGGTGCGAATGAATCGCTCGTAGTGACCAAGGTCAAGGTCAGTTTCAGCGCCATCTTCCGTAACGAACACTTCACCGTGTTGAGTCGGGCTCATTGTGCCTGGATCAACGTTGATGTAAGGGTCAAGCTTCATCATAGTCACTTTAAGACCACGAGCTTCTAAAATAGCCGCAAGAGATGCTGCTGCAATACCTTTACCTAGAGAGGATACAACCCCGCCAGTAACAAAAATGTAATTTGTCGTCATGTTTAACCTGAAATTGGTTGAATGAGGGAAATGGATTACTTCTGGACGGGATGAAAATATACCAGAAGCCCCTTATCGCCACAACGTGAAATCTATCACACTGCTATTTTTTATTTTTTGCTTCAAATCAATTCATGATAAAAGCTTTGATGATCTTTTCTCCGCCACTTTGACTTCATCCCATATGGAATCAAGCTGTTGTAGAGAAAAGTCGGTCAAAATTTTATCTTGCTGACGAACTTTTTGTTCCACACCTTTAAAGCGGCGTGAAAATTTCAGATTGGCTTTATTGAGAGCCGTTTCTGGATTTTTACCCAAATGTCGCACTAAATTGACGGTAGCAAACAACAAATCCCCCAGTTCTTCTTCAACTAAATCTTCGTTTGGTGTTACTTGAAGCGCTTCTTCTAGCACCTCATCAACTTCCTCTAAAACCTTATCGGCGACTGGGCCAATAGAGTCCCAATCAAAGCCAAATTTCGCGACTTGCTTTTGAATTTTTGTAGCACGCGAAAGTGCAGGTAGAGAGTTTGGTATTGAGTCTAGAATACTTTCTTGAGTTTTGCCTGCCTGTGCTTTCTCTTTGGCTTTTTCAGCTTCCCAGTTGGCATTAATTTCTTCATCACTGGCAAACTCTGTATCAGAAAACACATGCGGATGGCGGCGCGTTAGCTTCTCATTGATGCCATCGACCACATCAGAGAACTCAAACAGTCCCTGCTCTTTCGCGAGCTGGCTGTAGAAAATCACCTGAAACAACAAATCACCCAGCTCTTCTTGTAGGTTCGGCCAATCTTTGTTGTGAATCGCGTCCACTACTTCATAGGTTTCTTCGATCGTATGCGGGACAATTGTTTCAAAATTTTGTTTCAAATCCCAAGGACAGCCACCTTCAGGATCGCGCAGCTTAGTCATGATCTGTTCAAGTTGTTCAATCGGGTGATTCATCGTTTTATTCCTATTCACTGTCTTTGATTTTTAAATTTAAAACTTCACTAAAACTAAAAAAGGTGAGCAGCCAAAACCACTCACCTTTCTATTCTTTCAGTCATCCTCAAGAGCGAAGAATGAGCGAGTTGGGGATCTCAAATCGCTTAGAGAGATTCCCTATCACGTTCGTCCCTCACTGTAGGGAATGACAACTATCTTTGTTTTACTAAGTAATTGGCTCTTCTAACAAGGCAACAAGCTTTCGCGATTCCTGAGCATAGCTCGCCTATGTGATGGACCAAGAAAGCGCAGTTAACGCAGTAAAAGTGACTAATGCAACGTGAAAGTTAGCCGAGGCGTTTTACGCTCATGACATCTTTGATTTGTTCTACTCGACTCGTCACTCGACTCAGAATTTCAATGTTGGTCACTTCCAAATCGAAATCCATCACCGACAGCTGACGTTTATAGTCAATACGGCTCTTCATTGTCGTCACACTGACTTTTTCGTTCAAGAACAGGGATGTGATGTCTTTCAACAAGCCGGTACGTTCTAGCGCCTCTACACGCAGTGTTAAGATATACGAGCCTACAAAACCATCTCCCCACACCGTATCGATGATACGTTCAGGGGCATGTAGGTTAAGTTCACTTAACTGCTCACAATCGCTGCGGTGTACTGAGATACCACGCCCTTGAGTAATGTAACCTTTGATCACATCACCTGGGATAGGCTGACAACAACGAGCCAAGTGGGTCATTAGGTTATCAACACCTTCAACAACGACAGCATCCTTTTTCGGACGGCTCTGATGTGCTGGCTTATTGTCAGACTCAAGCAACTTCTCGAGTGCTTTCTTGTCTTCTTCTTCAGCCGTCGGCTTATTGACCAGAGCATTGATGTGATTAACCACTTGGTTAATACGCAAATCGCCGCTACCAATACCTGCATACAATTCATCAGGTGTATTGACGTTGAATCGTTTCAGCGCATATTGCTCAGCATCTTTCAGTGTTGCGCCGACTCTGCCTAGCTCGACTTCTAGGATGTCTCGTCCAGCTTCGAGGTTTTTCTCACGACTCTGAGCGCGGAACCAAGCGTTAATTTTTGCTCGAGCTCGACTTGAATGAACAAAACCTGTGGTCGGATTTAACCAATCACGTGATGGATTCGGTTCTTTTTGAGTAATGATCTCAACTTGATCGCCCATCGCCAACTTATGAGTAAACGGAACGATTCGACCTGCGACTTTGGCACCGATACAACGGTGTCCAACCATCGAGTGAATGTGGTAAGCAAAATCCAACGGCGTTGCACCCATTGGTAAATCGACCACATCACCGCGTGGTGTAAAGGCATAGACTCGGTCATCAAAGACTTGGCTACGTACTTCATCCAGCATTTCGCCAGAATCTGACATCTCTTCTTGCCAGTCGATAAGCTTACGCAACCACGTGATTTTCTCATCGTAGCCACTGCGTACACCGCTAGAAGCACCTTCTTTATACTTCCAGTGCGCAGCCACACCTAACTCAGAGTCTTCGTGCATTTGCTTGGTACGGATCTGAATTTCGATGGTCTTGCCTTCAGGGCCAAGAACTACGGTATGAATTGATTGGTAACCATTGGGCTTAGGATTCGCCACATAGTCATCAAATTCACTTGGAAGATGTTTATATTTGGTGTGAACCACACCTAGACCGGCATAACAGTCTTGCAGTTGGTCGGCAATAATACGTACCGCACGCACGTCAAAAAGCTCATCAAACTCTAAGCCCTTTTTCTGCATTTTACGCCAGATGCTGTAGATGTGTTTGGGACGACCGCTGACTTCAGCATTGATGCTTGAACGGTTCATTTCTGATGTTAGGTCATCAACAAAGTCAGTGATGTATTGTTCGCGCACGATACGACGCTCTGACAGCTGTTTGGCAATCTGCTTGTAGGTATCTGGTTGTTGATAGCGGAAAGCGTAATCTTCAATTTCCCACTTTAGCTGACCAATGCCCAAACGGTTTGCAAGAGGCGCATAGATGTTAGCACACTCTTTTGCTGCCGCACGGCGAACAGCATCAGGGGCCTTTTTTACCTCGATGAGGTTGCAAATTCGTTCTGCTAGCTTGATGACGACGCAGCGGAAATCATCGACCATGGCCAGTAACATTCGACGAACGTTATCTACTTGTCCCGAGGCAGCACTGCCTTCAAGGGTAACGTTTAGCTGGCCCAAAGCTGCCATTTCTTCAACGCCATCAATTAACTTTACGGTTTCTTTACCGTAGCTTTCTTCAAACGCTTCGCGTCCAAAAACGCCGCTTGAAACAACGGGGAAAAGTTGCGCTGCAATTAAAGTGGCACGGTCCATCGACAACGTAACCAAGATTTCGATCATCTCACGCCCACGCCAAAGCAGGAGCGACGCTTGCTCGTGATCTTTTAATAGCTCTTCACAGTGACGATAAACTTTGGTCAGTTTATTCGAGGTTTTTACGTCTTGATTCAGTGACGCAATCCAACTTTCTAGCTCAAACTGTTCGCTTGGGTTTAAATGTGCGCTTCGTACCGCAACCATCATGCCTTCCTAGTTATTATGTTTTATACCCAATTCAATATGACTAACTGATTCCAAGTTAGTTCGACTCATATTGATATCAGCGCAGGCTTCCCTGCGCCTTTGTGATTCATTTTTAAGCCATATTTAAGGGCTTCTAAGCCTTGATAAAGAGAGCCATCGATTCTAGATGACTGGTATGGGGAAACATATCCAACATACCAAGTTTGGCTAATTGATAGCCTTGTTTTTCTAAACTCTCAGAATCTCTCGCTAGAGTAGCAGGATTACACGAAACATAAACCACACGCTTCGCTCCTAACGCTGAAATTTGATCAACGATCCCACTCGCTCCAGCACGTGCAGGGTCAAGTAATACTTTATCGAATTTCTCTTTTGCCCAAAGCTGTGAAGATAAATCTTCTTCGAGGTTCGCTTGATAAAACTCCGTATTGCTTAACTGGTTTAACGCCGCATTAGCCGTTGCCTGTTGAACCATTTCATCAACGCCTTCCACACCAACGACAAACGCCGATTGTTGTGCGATAGGCAGACTGAAGTTGCCTAAACCACAAAACAGGTCAAGCACACGCTCATCCGCTTGAGGCTCTAACCACTCAATCGCTTGAGCAACCATCTGTTGGTTCACTTTCTGGTTAACTTGTATAAAGTGGTTTGGCTCAAAAGGTAAGGTTACACCGGTTTCACTATAGCTTGGCGAATCACCCACCAAACGAACCAACTTATCGGTTTCTGGCATCGAGTACAGCGTTACACCTTCTTCTTTCGCGAGCGTCATCAACGCTTGCTCATCTTTTTCAACCAAAGGTTTAAGGTGACGCAGCACCATAACAGGGCCAGTATCACCCAACACCAATTCAACATGTCCTAAAGACGTAAGGCTACTGAAAGTGTTCAGTAAACTTTTCAGTTTTGGCAGCAATACATTAAGGCGAGGGTCAAGCACCGCGCAGTCGGTGATGTTTTCAATCTGTTTACTTTGTTTCTTACGGAAACCAAACTGAAGCAGCTGTGTCTTCTTATCAACAAATAGACTGATACGCGCGCGACGACGATAACCGGTTTCATCACCGACAATCGGCTGGGCGACTTCGGTGTTAGCCGTTTGGTATTTGCTCATCAGGTGCGTCAAAGATTGTGCTTTATGCTCAACCTGAGATGAGTAACCGAGATGTTGAAGATGACAGCCACCACACTGATTAAAGTGCTTACAAAATGGCTTTAAACGCAGCTCACTCGGTTGAAGTAATTTGATGAGTTTTGCTCGCGAAAACTTACTTTTGCTCTCAGTAAGCTGAATAACCACCTTCTCACCGGGCAATGCGCCATCAATGAAAACTGGTTTGTTCTTCTGATAAGCGATGCCAGCGCCATTGTGATCCATTCGTTCAACCAAAACCGATTGATGCTTGGTCTCGAGTTGAGTTTTCTTTTTTGGTTGGAAAAAACGTGCCATTGCTTGTGCCTAATGTATCTTTTAATAAGTAATTGGTATCCAGGACTCACTATTCTGTCTTGGAATCATTGTCGAACGTCACGGCTTTGATTAAGCTTACCGTTCACTTAACCGCCATTGTGTGCGTTATTTTCCCATATCCAGACCTCGATGTAATTAAAGAACATGACCAGATATGGCTTAAGAGCCCGTGTAATTACCTTAACTCTAGCTCCAACCCTAATTATTGGGCTGCTATTGAGTGCATTTTTCTCATTTAACCGCTATCAAGACCTTGAGGGTCAAGTGGTTAACACTGGTACTAGCATCATTGAACCACTAGCGATTGCGAGTGAGTCTGGCATGAAGCTCGAAAGTCGAGAGTCTGTTCGTCAGCTGATTAGCTATGCTCATCGAAAAAATTCTAAGCTGGTGCGCAGTATTGCGGTGTTTGATGAACGTCATGAGTTGTTTGTAACGTCAAACTTCCATCCTGATTTTGAAAGCCTGACCTATCCGAAAGATAAACCGATTCCGCATTTAAGCTCATCGAACCTGCTCGATAACACGCTGATTCTTAGGACACCTATCATCGCTGAGGGGCAATACATCAACTCAGCTAATGGCCAGTCTCAAGCGAATCAAGCGATCGGCTATATTGCGATAGAGTTAGACTTGTCGTCACTTCGATTGCAGCAATATCAAGAAGTGTTCTCTGCCTTCTTGGTGCTGATCCTCGGTCTTGGACTTTCTGGGGTATTTGCCTTCCGCTTGATGCACGATGTAACCCAACCGATCACACACATGAAAAACATGGTCGACCGAATTCGTCGTGGTCACCTCGATGTGCGTATCGAAGGCAAAATGCATGGTGAGCTTGATTCACTGAAAAACGGTATCAACGCGATGGCAGTCTCGCTATCAGAATATCACGTCGAGATGCAGCACAGCATCGACCAAGCAACATCTGATCTGCGTGAAACCCTAGAGCAATTAGAGATTCAAAACGTTGAGTTAGACATTGCGAAAAAACGAGCTCAAGAAGCCGCTCGTGTTAAATCTGAGTTCTTGGCGAATATGTCTCATGAGCTTAGAACACCACTCAATGGTGTGATTGGCTTTACTCGTCAGATGCTCAAGACACACCTATCGAACAGCCAAACCGACTACTTACAGACCATTGAACGCTCGGCCAATAACCTACTCAGCATCATCAACGATATCTTGGACTTCTCAAAACTTGAAGCCGGCAAACTCGCTCTAGAAAACATTCCATTTGAGTTCCAAGCGAGCCTAGAAGAGGTGGTTAACCTTCAAGCCACTAATGCTCATGAAAAAGGTCTTGAGCTTACACTTAAGATCGACCCGAAAGTACCACCAGGCGTTGTTGGTGATCCACTGCGTATCCAACAGATCCTGACTAACCTTGTGGGTAACTCGATCAAGTTTACCGAGCGTGGCAACATTGACATCAGCGTTGAACTTCGTTCACAAAGCGAAGACAGCATTGAGCTGCAGTTTATGGTTCGAGATACGGGCATTGGTATCTCAGAACGCCAACAAGCACAACTTTTCCAAGCCTTCAGCCAAGCCGATGCGAGCATCTCTCGTCGTTATGGTGGTACAGGCTTAGGTCTGGTAATCACCCAAAAACTGGTCAGCCAAATGGGCGGAGAGATCAGCCTAACCAGTCGTCTTCACCAAGGCTCCACCTTCTGGTTCACCCTGAGACTATCGACTACCGATATGCCGATGACAGAACTAATAGAGACTCAGTGCCTGCAAGACAAGCAACTGCTGCTTATCGAACCAAACATGCAAGCGGCATCAATTACTCAGCAGATCCTAACCCAAGAAGGCTTAGTGGTAACGTACCGTTCGGTTATGCCTGACGAATCTACCTCGTATGACTACGTTCTACTTAACTTAGCCGCGAACCAAGAGTATCAATTTGATACTGTGAGTGGTTGGGCGATTGGCGCGAAGAAGATCGCTCAGAACGTGATTATTGGTACACCAAGTACCGAGCTAGCGTTGGGTGAGCAATTGATGAAAGAAGTCGATGTTCAGTGCATTACTAAGCCTCTCTCTCGCAAGAAGTTGCTGCAAACTTTGGTATCAAATCAAGCGCCAACCTTAATTGCACCCGCTATTGAAACACATTCAGAAGAGAAACTACCGCTTACGGTATTGGCGGTCGACGACAACCCTGCCAACCTTAAACTGATTACTGCGCTGCTAAAAGAGCGCGTAGAGACAGTGATCAGTTGTACTAGTGGTCAGAAAGCTCTCGACAAAGCGACAGAGACTCCATTTGATGTCATTTTCATGGATATTCAAATGCCGCAGATGGACGGCGTGACCGCTTGCCAAAAAATTAAGGCGTTGGCGAACAATGCAAACACGCCTGTGATTGCTGTTACTGCGCATGCAATGATGGGAGAGCGTGACCGACTACTTGAAGCAGGTATGGATGACTACCTAACCAAGCCTATCGAAGAGCATGTGTTACAACAGGTTCTTATTCATTGGAGCCCTACCTCTGAGATTGAGCACATTGATAAAATAGACCCAGATCACCCGGCGGTCTCTGCTGAAATCGACCACAGCTCTGTTTCAGAAGTTGAAGCCAGCGAGCACAAGAACATCATCATTGATTGGCAAGCTGCTTTGAAACAAGCCGCCAATAAAGAAGACCTCGCACGCGATATGCTGCAAATGCTCGTAGATTTTATTCCTGAAGTTTATGAAGCCGCGGAAAAAGCGATCGAAGACAGTGACTACCCCGTTGAAGCGCTGACACACATCATCCACAAGATGCATGGCAGCAGCTCATACAGTGGGGTACCAAGGCTTAAGTCGGTATGTGCAACGATAGAGAAAGAACTTCGTTCAGGCACTTCTGTTGAAGACATTGAACCGGAGCTTTTTGAACTTCAGGATGAATTAGATAAGGTTCAAGCAACCGCGATTCATTATTTGAAACCAGCCAAGACCTAGCGAATATTTCTGACTCACAAACATTCATTAAACGGTTTACCAGCCAATAAAAAAGCAGAGCTCATGAGCTCTGCTTTTTTCTGTCTAGAACCTAGAGCACCAGATATAATACCAATCACAGTAAGTAAGTGATCAAAAATAGCGTAGGAAAAAAGCTTGAGAACAAGGCAGGATTTTTCGATAAGTAGTTATTCTACAATCAAAAATTCTAACGAAGTTATCGAGTTTTTTAACAAGCTAGGGTGAACAGTTATTTACTACGATTGGTATAAAGTAGCTGTAATCTATTTACGACTCGAGTAGTACCGTCGCCACCGCATAATGGCGCTCATCAGAGATAGTCAGGTGAATCGACTTTGTACCACTCGCATCTGCGATTTCACGCGCTTTTTTATGCAGGCTTAGAACTGGCTTGCCATGCTCATCGTTTGAAATCTCGAAGTCGTGGAAGGTCACACCAAGAGCGATGCCTGTGCCTAATGCCTTAGACGCCGCCTCTTTTGCAGCAAAACGCTTTGCAAGGTAACGCCCTTTTTGCTTAAGTTGCTGGAATACTTCAAATTCAGAATCGGTCAAAATACGCTGAGCGAAAGCCTCACCACTTCGTGATAATGCCTTTTCAACACGTTCAATTTCTGCGATATCTGTACCTAATCCAACAACAGCCATGTTTACCCTACTACCAACTTCTATCTATTAACTTTTCGATTCTACTGATTAACCGCTTAACGCTTACAACTAAACGAATGCCGAGTTAAAGAACTAAGCGTTGTTGCGCGCTGTTTCCATCACGGCTTTCATGTCTGCAACGGCTTTATTCAAACCATCAAAGACTGCGCGGCCCATGATCGAGTGACCGATGTTCAACTCGTAAATCTCAGGAAGTGCCGCAATCGGCGCTACGTTATGGTAAGTCAGACCGTGACCCGCATTCACTGTAATACCAAGGTCGTCTGCGTAACTTGCACCTGCAGCAATCTTTTTAAGCTCGTCTTGTTGGTCTTCTTCAGTTTTAGCATCAGCATAGTGGCCAGTGTGCAGTTCAATGAACGGTGCGCCACACGCTTTCGCAGCATCGATTTGCTCACGATCGGCATCGATAAACAGAGATACTTTGATACCAGCAGCGGACAATTTTTCGGTCGCCGCTTTGATCTTTTCAAGTTGACCAACTACATCCAAGCCACCTTCAGTCGTTAGCTCTTCGCGTTTTTCTGGAACTAAGCAAACGAACTCAGGATTAGTATCGAGTGCAATTTGAACCATCTCGTCCGTTACGGCCATCTCTAAGTTCATGCGAGTCTGGATTGTCTCAGCAAGAATACGTACATCGCGATCAACAATATGACGGCGATCTTCACGCAAGTGAATCGTAATGCCGTCAGCACCCGCACGTTCAGCAATTTCAGCTGCGTGTACTGGGTCTGGATATTTAGTACCACGTGCATTACGTAGAGTTGCAATATGGTCGATATTAACGCCTAAAAGGATTGAGCTCATTTTCCAATACTCCGTGCTCTAGAGAGGGCTATTGTTGGCATAAATAGCTCTCTACTTTTTAATGGTTTGCCGCCAAGATACGGCTTTAAGGCTATGCGTGTAAAGCGTTTTGCCGCTTTTAACTGCTCTTTAGTGATAAACCTACGCTCACTGATTGCGATAAGTTCATCGCCCATAAAAGTCAGGTTATCTCGACGCACCGAAGCGATGAAGCCTTTCTGCTCTCGATAGCGATAAGTCATGCTCGGATCAATCGCTTCGCCAGTGCCCGCGCAGTGTAAAAAGTCGACGCCATACCCCATAGCGGAAAGTAGAGCCAATTCAAAGCGACGCAGTGCTGGCTCAGGGTTCTCATTATGAGCGAGTTCTGTTAAGGCATGAAGATAGTCATGAAAAAATGCGGGCATGGCCACTTCGGCCATCAACACTCGCCCAACTAATTCATTAACGTACATTGCTGAATACAGATTAATGCCGGCAAGAGGAAGCCCCAAGCTGATCGGTTCAGCTTGGCGCAACGTTTTCATTGAACCATTGCCAGACCACTTAAGCAGTAGCGGCGTAAAAGGTTGCAATGCACCTTTCAAATTAGAACGCTTACTCCGCGCACCTTTAGACATCAACGTCACCCGACCGTACTCTTCGCTGAAGACGTCCAGAATCAGGCTCGACTCACTGTATGGTCGACGGTGCAACACAAAGCATCGCTGTAACCCTTCGCTCAATCACTTACCCTTCTTACAGATACAAAAAGAGAGAGTTCGCACTCTCTCTTGTATTTATATTCAATTCAACTTTCTTAATATCAGAAAGTGACGTTCAATATATTATAGATCGTCGATGTAGCCTAACGAGCGAAGTGCACGCTCATCGTCAGCCCAACCAGACTTAACTTTAACCCAAGTCTCTAGGTAAACCTTACGACCGAACAGTTCTTCCATGTCGATACGAGCTTCACGACCAATCGTTTTGATCTTCTCGCCCGCTTTACCAATTACCATCTTCTTCTGACCAGTACGTTCAACAAGAATCAAAGCATTGATGTGGAAACCATCGTTATCCGGGTTGTAATCAAAACGCTCGATCTCAACCGTTACTGAGTAAGGTAGCTCTTCGCCTGTGAATCGCATCAGTTTTTCACGGATGATTTCAGAGGCCATAAAGCGCTGTGAGCGATCCGTTACGTACTCTTCAGGGAAGTGGTGCGTCGCTTTTGGTAAAGAATTACGAACGTGCTTACGCAGTACATCGATATTCTTACCTTGCTTCGCCGAGATTGGCACAACATCAAGGAAGTCCATCTTCTTAGACACTTCCATCATGTGTTGCATCACGTCTGTACGGTCTTGAACGTTGTCTACCTTGTTAATACAAAGGACTACTGGGAAGTCTGTTTTTCTCAGCTTGTTCAGTACCATTTCATCGTCGTCAGTCCAGTGAGTACCGTCAACAAGGAAGAATACTAAGTTCACATCGCTCAATGAGCTATTCGCCGCACGGTTCATCAAACGGTTGATTGCACGCTTTTCTTCGATGTGAAGTCCAGGAGTATCAACGTAGATCGCTTGGTAATCGCCTTCAGTTTCTACGCCCATAATACGGTGGCGTGTCGTCTGAGGTTTACGTGATGTGATCGAGATTTTTTGACCCAAAATATGGTTCAGAAGCGTCGATTTACCTACGTTTGGTCGACCGACGATAGCGATGAAGCCACAGTGTTGGTTTTCCGGTAGGCCCGTTTTTTTGCTATCAGATGAAAAGAATGCATCGATATCGAAATCTTGATTGTTATCAGACATTGCTTAGTTGCTCTAATGCTGTTTCAGCAGCCGCTTGTTCTGCCTTGCGGCGGCTAGTGCCTTTACCGATAACAGGTTTATCCACACCTGCCACTTCACACTCAACCGTAAACTCTTGGTTGTGTGCTTCACCTTTAATATTAGTCACTGTGTAGACAGGTAGGGGATTTCTTCGACCTTGTAAAAACTCTTGTAAGCGAGTTTTTGGATCTTTTTGAGATACACCAGGCTGAATAGACTCTAGGCGAGATTGGTACCAGCTTAAAATAATACGGCGAACAACCTCGGTATCACTATCTAAATAGACAGCGCCGATGATCGCTTCAACTGCATCCGCTAGAATAGAATCACGACGGAAACCGCCACTCTTCAACTCACCTGGACCTAATTTTAAGTAATCTCCTAGTTCGAATTCACGACCTAGTTCTGCCAATGTATGACCACGTACTAATGTTGCGCGCATGCGGCTCATATCACCTTCGTTTACCTTAGGGAAACGGTGGTAAAGATCATCAGCGATAACAAAACTTAAAATTGAATCGCCCAGAAACTCAAGACGTTCGTTATGTTTACCTGCGGCACTGCGGTGAGTCAGCGCCAAATGGATAAGATCGGCATCATTAAACTGATAGCCAATCTTTCTCTCTAGTTTATCAATTGGAGAATTCATGCTCTCTCGATGTGTTATGTGATCGATTAGTGAATCCCACCGATGCGATTAAAACGCACACCAGTAGGAATCCATGTTGGAAGTACACTGTCTGAACCGCGTTCAAATTCGAAGCTGATCCAAATAGCAACGGCCTTACCAACAAGGTTTGCTTCAGGGACAAAGCCCCAGTAACGGCTGTCAGCACTGTTGTCACGGTTATCACCCATAACAAAGTATTGGCCTTCTGGAACGATCCACTCGTTAACACCATTGCGAGGTTGATATGCTTGCACACGATCACGGCGTAATGGGTTAACTAAGATTTGGTGCTCCACGTCACCCAGTTGTTCATTCAACTGAATTAGAGGCACACCATCTTGAATAAATTGGCTTTCTTCAACGTTACTCAACTTCACTGGTTTACAGCTACTGCCACCCTTCGCTTGAATGCAGATTTCTTTATTGCTGCTGTAGCGAATGGTATCACCCGGCATACCAATAACACGCTTGATGTAGTCGATATTCGGCTGAGGTGGGTATTTGAATACGATTGAATCACCACGTTCTGGTTTGCCTGTTTCTACCAATTGAGTGCGCCATACAGGATCTTTTAGACCATAAGCGTACTTTTCTACCAAGATGAAATCACCAACCAATAGTGTTGGCATCATCGAGCCAGATGGAATTTGAAACGGTTCATAAATAAATGAACGCAAAACCAAAACAAATGCAATTACAGGGAAAATGGACACACTGTTTTCAACCCACCAAGGCTGAGCCGTAACTTTTGCGCTGGTTGCAGCGTCTAGGCCATTCGACTGTGCTTCAACGTCAGCCAGTTTTTGTTGGCGCTTCTTCGCCCACACAAACTTTTCCAACGCCCATACAATGCCAGTCACTAGAGTTACGATCACTAAGATAAGCGAAAATGTATTAGCCATTGATATCCCTTAAATTTCATTTCTTTAAAAATAACGAAAGTGAAAGAGTATAACCCTTTCACTCTGCTTAATATTTCTAATCCGTATCAATCATGCTGACTAAATGCTGGGGAGATTACGCAGGAAAAATCGTTTAGTTCAAGGCGCAAAGTGCAGTGACTAGTGGGCCTAATTGCAATCTTTGCAACAAAGAAATAAACGATTTTAACCAGTAATGTTCAGCAGATAGTTAGTGCGATTGATACCTAGTCTTTGCCAACATGAAGAATTGCTAAGAATGCTTCTTGAGGCAGTTCAACGTTACCGATCTGCTTCATACGCTTCTTACCTTCTTTTTGTTTCTTAAGAAGTTTCTTCTTACGACTGATATCACCACCGTAACATTTTGCGATTACGTTCTTACGCAGTTGTTTCACTGTAGAACGAGCAATAATGTGGTTACCAATCGCGGCTTGAATCGCGATATCAAACATCTGACGAGGGATGAATTCTTTCATCTTCTCAACCAGTAGACGACCACGAGACTGGGCAATATCTTTGTGTGTAATGATCGCCAGTGCATCAACCGTTTCACCATTCAACAATACATCTACGCGTACCATGTTTGATGCTTCGTAACGTTGGAAGTTGTAATCCAATGATGCGTACCCGCGAGACGTTGACTTCAGACGGTCGAAGAAGTCTAGAACCACCTCTGCCATAGGAAGATCGTACGTCACAGCAACTTGATTACCGTGATAAACCATGTCGACTTGCACGCCACGCTTCTCAACACACAGTGTGATCACGTTGCCTAGGTAATCCGAAGGTACCAGAATATTACAGCGAGCAATCGGTTCACGAATTTCTTCTAAGTCATTAATAGCAGGCAGTTTAGCCGGGCTATCAACATAGAGAATTGTGCCATCCGTTTTTACAACTTCGTACACTACGGTTGGTGCCGTTGTGATTAGGTCTAGGTCGTATTCACGCTCTAAACGCTCTTGAATGATCTCCATGTGAAGCATTCCTAAGAAGCCACAACGGAAACCAAAGCCAAGTGCTGCTGAACTTTCTGGTTCGTAAAACAGTGATGCATCGTTCAGGCTTAGTTTGCCTAGTGCGTCACGGAAGTTTTCGTAGTCATCAGACGATACTGGGAATAGACCTGCGTATACCTGAGGCTTCACTTTTTGGAAACCAGGTAGACGTTCTGTGCTGCCGCCTTTTGCAAGCGTCAACGTATCACCAACAGGTGCGCCAAGGATGTCTTTAATACCACAAACAACCCAGCCAACTTCGCCAGTATTTAGCTCAGTTGTGTCGATTTGCTTAGGTGTGAAGATACCTAGACGGTCAACACCCCAAACTTGGTCTGTCGACATTACTTTAATCTTGTCGTTCTTCTTCAGCTTACCGTTCTTGATACGAACCAAAGAAACAACGCCTAAGTAGTTATCGAACCAAGAGTCAATGATCAGAGCTTGTAGTGGCGCTTCTGGATCACCTTCCGGTGGCGGGATAGCCGTTACGATGTTTTCAAGAACGTCATCAACACCGATACCGGTTTTTGCAGAACAACGCGTCGCTTCCATCGCATCGATACCAACGATCTCTTCGATTTCTTCAGCAACTCGTTCAGGTTCAGCTGCAGGTAAGTCAATCTTGTTCAAGATTGGCACTACTTCCAGTTCCATTTCGATCGCGGTGTAACAGTTTGCTAGAGTTTGAGCTTCAACACCTTGGCCGGCATCCACTACAAGAAGCGCGCCTTCACAAGCGGCTAGAGAGCGAGATACTTCGTAAGAGAAGTCTACGTGTCCAGGGGTATCGATAAAGTTAAGTTGGTAAGTTTCACCATCTTTAGCTTTGTAATCTAAAGTCACACTCTGCGCTTTAATTGTAATACCACGCTCGCGTTCTATATCCATAGAATCGAGGACTTGAGCTGCCATCTCACGTTCACTTAACCCTCCACAAACTTGGATTAAGCGGTCAGAAAGGGTCGACTTACCGTGGTCGATGTGGGCGATAATCGAAAAATTACGAATGTGCTTCATAGGCTTGGTGTGACTAAACTCTTTGAATAGGGATAATAAGAAAGCCGCAACGCGTCCAATCTACAGTCAGCATTGGTGGCGGCATTTCAATCAAGTTGGCAGATTCTACCCAATTTAAGGGCAATAAGCATCATAAATTAGATGAGAGACTTGCCTAGGATTCTAATCAAGACAACTTCTTGCTTGGATTTGTCTTCCATTGGTTTAGCTAAGCGCTTCGCCAAACCAATACCACCAGCAGTAAACAGCGCTGCAGTTAAGATAACAATGCCCTCGCCCCCTTGGAATAAGGGTTGTAACAAGAGTTGTCCAAAACCAGCACCAACCATCAACATGAAAAGCGGGATAAGATAAACAATAGCTGCAGACTGAAGTAGGCTTTTTTCTGGAAAGCCAATTTCTACGATCTGGCCTGCTTTAACTAAGCTTTGGGTTTTAAGCTGCCAAAACAAGGATTTATTGCCAACAGCCTTGGTCACAATACCCGTTCCGCAGCTTTTTTGAGATGAGCAGCTACTGCAACTGGTTTGTTGTTCGCAACTCAGTTGAACAAAATATTGCTTACCTTTTTGTTCGACTGAGCTAACGGTTGCCAACGCAGTCATCATTGCGCTGGTGCCGGTTTATTGAACGTGACGGATTGAGCGATACGCTTGGCCGTTGCTGGCGGAATATCACCAACCACAGAGATTTCTTTGTCGCCAATCACTAAGCTGTGCAAGGTTCTTCGCCCTTGGCGTACCAGCTGTCCTTTCAATGAATGTTCGTCTTTATCGGCGATATAAACCGAAAAGCTAAACAGTCCATCACTGAAAAGCTGACTTTCAACCATTTTTTCGGTCGCAGCCATTTGGTAACGGCTGAGTTCTTTCGATTTAAATCCTTCTGGCACCCACGAGGCTTGCCAGTCGGTCTCGCTCACCAAGCCTTCTGGCAATGACAAAACCTTCGGCAATTTAGCTTGATTCAAACCGCCCATTGCTTCTGCAATTTTATCGTTCACGACATAAGAGATAGTGCGGTACTGCTCAAGCACTTCGCCATCACGATCCAAAAGATCGGCACGCAAAGGAAGGTTGGTTTTCTCGTCGACCCAAACCACGTAAGAGTATCGAAGGCCGTCTTTCGGCACGACGCGTAATACTTGCGTGGTACTGCCCGCCTCACGAGAACGCCCAACTTTTACAAAATCGTAGTATTGGTTGAGAGAATCGATATCTCGATTAATCATCGGAATGACAGGTGCAACCATGCTGCCAGACTGAATAGTAAATGGCTCTGTACCCGGTTCGATGTAGCTAACTTCATTACCACGTCGAATAACCTCACGAACAGGGCCGCTTAGATAAACAAGGTGTGCAAGTTGTTGGTCGTCGTTAACTGCATGACGATAAAGCAGAGGTTCAATACTGCTCTTCTTTATCAATATGTAGGAGAGTTCGTAATTTTGATGCTGACTGGCCTCGTTCATTTGATGTAACAAGGCCTTTGCAGTGGTTTCCTCTGCAAAGGCTGTTGGAGACATCAAGCTGAACAGTGTCAGTGCACTGACCAGGATTTTCTTCATTCAATATCCGATTCTAGGTGTGCATCTTCCATTGGCGATGCATCACTGTTTAATCTTAGTTGTAGCTCATAATCTTCTAACAATGCATGAACGCGTTTGCGTTGCTCTTGCATGTTAGCTTCAGATGCAGGTCTCTCAACAGAGTCACGTGTTAAGCTTACTGGTTCCGCAGAACCTGCAAATGGAATCGTCTGGAGTACAGGCAACTGCTCTGGAGCTGCGGGATCGCTGCCGCCATATTGCTGAGCACCTAACACAACTGCTAATGAAACACACGCTGCCACGGCAACTTGTCCAAACTGTTGTAACCATGCAGGAAGCTGACGCTTCGCTTGCTGAGGTTTAGGCTGCTCTTCAATTGGAGCAACAGTAGATTCAACATTCAATTGGTGCAGGTTCGACATTGAACCATGTGCAGGCTCATCATCAAGCGCTGCCGCTACACTGTTAGCAATGTTCCACTCTGGAGTTTCTGGCGCATCCCCACGCATAACATCACCAATTAAATGGTAACTCTGCCAGGTAGCCATGCTTTCTTGATCAGATTCGAGATCTACTATGAGAGCTTTATCGATCGTTTCACCATCCATGAGTGCCGAAAGCTTTTCTTTATCAGCCATTATTTTCACCATAATTATTACAAGTTCTAGCGTTGTAAAAGAGGTTTAATTTTCTTTTCTACCGCTTCACGAGCTCGGAAAATACGCGAACGTACGGTTCCTACAGGGCAATCCATTACTTCTGCAATCTCTTCGTAGCTCAAACCTTCGAGCTCACGTAACGTCATTGCAGTTTTTAAGTCTTCGGGTAGCGCTTCAATCGCTCCAAAAACAACTTGTTTCAATTCGTTTGACAGCGTTAAGTTCTCAGGGTTCGATATTTCTTTTAACGCGCTGCCTGTTTCGTAATATTCTGCATCTTCTGCATCTACATCTGTTGCTGGCGGCCTGCGGCTCTGGGCAACAATATGATTTTTAGCGGTGTTCACGGCAATTCGGTACAACCATGTATAGAAAGCACTCTCACCACGAAAGTTAGGTATCGCGCGGTAAGCTTTAATAAAAGCTTCTTGTGCTACATCAGGTACATCACCGGAATTATTCACGTATCGAGAGATAAGATTACAAACTTTGTTTTGATACTTAACCACTAATAAGTTAAATGCCTGCTTATCTCCACTCTGAACTCGCTCAATCAACACTTGATCGGTTAGCTGCTCGTTCATTCGAGCGGGTACTCCTATTGTTATAACCCTTACCTTCACAGATATGGGTACTAATTATGCGAAATGTAGTATTGACACCACCGTCTACAAGAGCACTATTGTGACTGAGCCAAATACCGAAAGTTCCAACTTTCCTAAAATTATTTGCCATTATTGTTTCACAATGTGATGTAATAAAAATAGTTATCCCTATCAATTTGGGGAAACTTGAGCAAAAGCAATGGTATTGAGCAATTAAATATTTCTAGATAGCTGTCTATATATTGATTTTGTGTCGTGTTTTAGGATGACTAGGGAAAGATTATAACAGTCTTACCCAAACTCCTAAAACAAGACGAAGTCAATTGAGCATGGACAACTCGACTATAGCCCGGGATTTAATAAGTTTTATGAACGCAAACCGTGAACATCAGTGTGATGTATTAGTGGTAGGAAGTGGTGCGGCAGGCTTGTCATTAGCCTTACGCGTAGCAGAACATGCAAAAGTAATTGTATTAAGCAAAGGACCACGCAGCGAAGGATCGACGTATTACGCACAAGGTGGTATTGCGGCGGTGTTCGATGAATCGGACAGTATTGAGTCTCATGTAGAAGATACTCAAATTGCTGGGGCTGGGTTATGCGAAGAAGATACAGTTCAATTCATTGCTGAAAATGCTAAAGAGTGTGTGCAATGGCTGATTGATGGTGGTGTTCCATTTGATAAAGATGAGAACAGCACAGAAGGCCAACCAAAATATCACCTCACTCGTGAGGGCGGCCACAGTCACCGCAGAATTCTGCACGCTGCCGATGCAACTGGCATGGCGATGCAAACATCACTGCAAGATAACGTCAAGAATCACCCAAATATCGAGATCTTCGAGCGTCATAACGCGCTAGATTTAATCACAGAAGATAAGGTTGGTGGTTCGAAAGACAAAGTTATCGGTGCCTACATTTGGAACCGTAACCAAGAACACGTTGAAACCGTGCGCGCTAAATTTGTTGTGTTAGCAACAGGCGGCGCTTCCAAGGTTTACCAATACACCTCTAACCCAGATGTCTCTTCAGGTGATGGTATTGCTATTGCTTGGCGTGCGGGGTGCCGTGTAGCCAACCTTGAGTTCAACCAGTTCCACCCGACTTGCTTATTCCATCCAGAAGCGCGTAACTTCCTACTAACGGAAGCATTGCGTGGTGAAGGTGCCTATTTACGTCGCCCAGATGGATCTCGCTTTATGAAGGACTTCGATGAGCGCGGTGAATTGGCTCCACGTGATGTAGTTGCTCGTGCGATTGACTTTGAAATGAAGCGCTTAGGTGCTGACTGCATGTATGTTGATATCAGCCACAAGCCTGAAGAATTCATCACGACGCATTTCCCAATGATCCATACTCGCTTGATGGATTTGGGGATTGATATGACCAAAGAACCGATTCCAATCGTACCGGCTGCTCACTACACTTGTGGTGGTGTCATGGTCAATAAGCAAGGTCAAACTGACCTCACTAACCTATATGCGATTGGCGAAGTGAGTTATACCGGCTTGCACGGTGCAAACCGTATGGCTTCAAACTCACTGCTTGAGTGTGTGGTATACGCGTGGGCAGCCGCAAAAGATATCGTTGAAAATATCGACCAATCTCAACTGTGCGCTGAACTTCCGGCATGGGATGAAAGCCAAGTCACCAACAGTGATGAAGAAGTGATCATTCAACACAACTGGCACGAGCTAAGACTGTTCATGTGGGATTACATGGGTATTGTTCGAACGGACAAACGCCTTGAACGTGCAATGCGCCGCATTCAGATGTTGCAGCAGGAAACTCATGAGTACTACAGCTACTTTAAGGTTTCAAATAACCTATTAGAACTGCGTAACTTACTACAAGTGGCTGAGTTGATGGTTCGCTGTGCAATGCAACGTAAAGAGAGCCGCGGCCTACACTACACGCTGGATTACCCAGAACTTGCTGAAGACAGCGGCCCAACCATTCTGACACCAGAGAAAAACCAGTCTTAATTTTTGGTCATGGAAAAAGACGACAGGGAGCCTAGCGCTCCCTTTCTTTTATCTTTGGTTCTTGTTTATCCAATGCTTTCGTTTATCAAACGGACTCGTTGTAAATGCGCCAAGAAGTGTCGATATTCACGTTCATTGCAACTATCTCGCCACAACAAGACTGAATATCCGCACTCAAACTGCAATTTAACGAAGAACTGCGCCCAAATCTTATCAACGGACTTAAGTCTGTAGGCTTGTTCATTGAGTCGGATCTCGCCATCTTCTTTATAGTCAAAGCACCCATGTGCTGTATTCAAGATTACATGATTGGCTTTAAACAAACTGAACACTAAAGCTAAACAATAGAGGGCAACAGCGAGTGGAATAGAAGAGAAAACGATGAAAAACAAAAGGCACCCAAAAACAGTGCCTTTTGCAAATAATGCGGAATACGAAGGGTTAAGCTGAAGCTTAACGAACCTTGCTGAGGTTATGCGCGACAATTTTATCAACCATTGAAGCATGGCCTAGGTTTTCACTGCGTCCGTGTCCCATTACCCAAGTAAACAGGTCTGGGTCATCACACTCTAATAGAGAAACAAACTCACGCTGCTCCTGCTCTTGCAATGAATCAAAACACTCTTCGAAAAATGGCATGATAACTACGTCAAGTTCCAACATGCCACGACGGCAACCCCATTTAATTCGTGCTTTCTGCTCTGCAGTGTACATTGGCTATCCTCACCTATAATTTTTCTTTCTCGGAGTGTAACAAGTCATACGCTCTGCAACTACTATGTGAGTCACAGTCCCTATCTAAGCTCACAAAAAAACCTAAGCTGACAAAGAAACAGAACCGGATTAACATAGAGCCAAATAAAATTCTTAGGAAAGATAAAATGGATTGGGAAAACACATTTCAGCCGCTCGCTCATACGCAAAATGAATCGCTTCCAGATCTGATGATGACACACGTGTCAGACTGGAGTGCAATCACCATGATAGGCGATGACAAAAAGTCGTACCTGCAAGGTCAAGTAACGTGCGATGTCGTCACTCTTCCTAATGATGAATCCACGTTAGGCGCGCATTGTGATGCGAAAGGAAAGGTTTGGAGTATCTTTCGTTTGTTCCACCACAATGGTGGCTACGCTCTTATGCAGCCTAAGTCTGCGATTGAAGTCGAATTAGTTGAAATTAAAAAATACGCCGTATTCTCTAAGGTTGATATCGAGCAAACGTCTGACGTTGTTATCGGTGTCATGGGCGCGTCAGCTGATCAATACATTGACTCAATTTCAGAAAGCCAAGGTAAAGTGCGTGTAATCTCTGGTGGCACCGCTGTTCAAGTCTCTGACAACCGTTGGGCTCTACTTGTTACGCAAGAAGCAGCAGAAGCCTTGGTATCAAGCAGCACTGCAGAAAAAGTATCAGAAGCGCTTTGGCAGTATCATGAAATTCTTGATGCTCAGCCGAACCTATCGAAAGCAGAGCAAAACGAACACATCCCTCAAGCACTCAACCTGCAAGCGATTGGCGGTATCAGCTTTTCAAAAGGCTGTTACACAGGTCAAGAAACAGTTGCTCGTGCTAAATACCGTGGCATGAACAAGCGTGAAATGCGCATTGTTTCAGGAACGAGTTCGGATGTATTGTCTCTAGAGAATACGATTGAACTAGAGCGCAGCGTAGGTGAGAACTGGCGCGGTGCAGGCCGACTATTAAACGTCTATCAATTTGCTGATAATCAGGCGATTGGTTTGATGGTGTTGCCAAACAACCTTGATGACGATGTTCAGCTTCGATTGACTGCGCAACCTGAGCAAGTATGGAACATTCTGCCACTGCCTTACAGCCTTGACGAAGAGTAACCACGTGGAAACACTGATTACACAATGGTTAGATCAACAGCAGGTGGACTATCGCCTGTTGGTGCAAAGCAAGCCAACCACCAGCATCGAAGAGACCGCGCAAGAACGAGGTATTAATGCCTCTCAAATGGTCAAGTGCATCCTGCTTAAGGATATGGGAAACCAGTATGCGTTGGCCTGTACTCCTGGCGATCGCTCTATCGATCCAAAGAAAGTACGCTCGGTACTGAATTGCCGTCGAATGACCTGCGTATCACTCGCTGATGTTGAAGCCATCACCGGCTTTAAAGCTGGATGTGTTGGGCCTATTGCTCTAAAGAGATACATGCCGATCATTTTTGATCCTTCTATTCAGAGCAACTCGACCGTTACCATTAGCTCGGGTGATCGAATGGCTGGCGTTGCGTTGGATCCCAATGATCTCATAGCACTATGTGCACCGATCGTCGCTGACATCAGTCGATGAACGTTTCGAACAGATCATGCTTCGCAAACTTCATTTAAATATTTCATTGAGTACATTGTTAGTGTGAACTTCGTCATAAGAAAAACACACCCACCTTAAATAGTTACTCAAAATAAAAGCATAAGTAGTCACAGGATTGAATTTGCGTTATTGTGATTTTACTGACTAGCCTTTAAGCAAATCAGTACAAGTGAATCCACTGAGTAACATCAGTATCCACTTTTGTGTAATGCATCTGTGACTATTCGCCCGTTTTAGACGGGCTTTTTTTTTGTTCAAAATTTACAATTTGATTACACAAACAAAAAAATCCCGCCTATTCTTATACTTGTAACATTAGCACTGCTTAATACCGGACAGGAAAGTTCGTAGCAGTTCACTACTCAGTACTATTTTGGGGAGGAGCTCACGTAAAAATAGATATTTACTGAAGAAAGTGCTTAGAACAGCACAAATATCTAATTAACGTCAACTCTACTGCATATTACTCCATGCTTATCACAATAATTATCTCGGAGTTTTTCTATAATATGCAGGCTAGGTAAATATAAGGATAATTAAAAATGAGACTGTTTAAGCGCTATACACCGAGTATGATTGCTAAACATGTAAGTCGACTTTTCAAAGGACGAATCTACATTTACGGCGTAGGTAAATTTGAGTTTGATAACGGTAAACTCGTACTACCAGACCGAGCAGAGAAGCGTCACTTCCAAACCGTGAAAGAAATAAATAGTGAAATCATGAAACTGCGCTGCGCGTACGCATGATCTGATAGTCTAAAGAATTAAAAACAAAAAGGGTTGGCATTATGCCAACCCTTTTTCGTGTTCGTGATGTCGTCAATTGCTATCAACGTTAGCTACTTACCATCAACAGCAATCCATCTCACGCGACTATCGGTGTGCTACGGGGCGCTTAGCTAAATCCGGAAGATTGCCCGACAAACCCAGCGCTCGCTTCATTATCTCATCTTTCGCACCCGGTAATTGACCAGCAAGCTTCATACCGATACCACGAATTAGCTTCTTAGCCGGATTATCGCCTTCAAACAGATCTTTAAAGCCCTGCATTGAAGCAATCATTTTCGCCGCCTCAGCTTTTCTCCAGCGCTCATAGCCACGAAGGTTGCGCTTGGTGCCAATATCCTCACCAGAAGCCCATAGCGTTAACAGCTCTTGCGCTAAGCTTGCTGCGTCTAATAGACCAAGGTTCACGCCTTGCCCTGCTAATGGGTGAATAGTATGAGCAGCGTCCCCCACCAAAGCGACACGCTCTACAGCAAAGTCACGTGCATAACGCATGCGCAGTGGGAAGGCAAAACGGTCACCAACCACTTCGCATAAACCAAGTTTTGAGTCGAACTCTACCGTTAGCTGCTTATTAAAATCAGCATCCGACATTGATACAAGCTTCTCGGCACGATTAGGCTCCGTAGACCAAACTATCGAGCTCATATTCGTTGGTTGCATTGGCAGGAACGCCAATGGGCCTTGAGGTGTAAATATTTGACGAGCAACGCTATGGTGCTGCTCTGAGGTTTTGATGTTCGCGACAATCGCACTGTGGCCGTAATCCCAATGAGTTAATGGGATATCTTGTTGCTTGCGAACCCAAGAGTTTGTACCGTCAGCTCCAACAACTAACTTTGCTGTCAGCGCTTGGCCGTTGTCTAACGTTAGCCATGCTTCGCTCTCACCAATCGCCATCGTTTTACACGTTGCAGGCATGTATAGGCTGACATTATCTTGCTTCTTAACCTGATCAAGCAGCGCTAATTGGATTACGCGGTTTTCTACAATATGGCCTAGGTTAGGCTGTGCTAAGCGTGTTGAGTCAAACTCAATGCGAGCAAAGCTGTCTTGTTCCCACACTTCCATCGCTTGGTAGGGCGCAGCACGTCTTTGTTCGATACCTTGCCATGCGCCTAGATTGCGAAGAATCACTTCACTCGAGCGGCTCAATGCCGACACACGCACATCAGGCAATTCGCTAAGCCCTTCGCTAGGCGCTCTGCCTTCAATGACCGCAATTCTTAGATCGCTGTCTTTCAGTGCAGCGGCAAGCGCTAGGCCAACCATGCCACCGCCAACAATCGCGATATCAACACTTTGCATCATTATTTATTACCTTATCTTTCTACTAGGCCAAGCGTATGACGCAAAAGTGGACCTTTAAGTGGTGGAAGGTTATCAATTACGGCTAACCCAAGATTTCGCCCAATACGAGCGGTCAAAAAATCGTTTGAGAACAGATGAACAAGGCTTGATGTCAGCGTAATCGTCGTGTCTCTGTCTTGTTCTCTGCGCTTTCTAAAGTTAACAAGACCAGTGTAACGACCCACATCATCCAATTGAGTACACAACTCTTCCGCCAAGGAAGCCACATCACGAATGCCAAGATTAAAACCTTGCCCCGCAATAGGGTGAAGTGTTTGAGCAGCATTGCCAACAATGGCAAATCGATGAGAGATATTTTGCTGTCGGTGGCGAAGAATCAGTGGGTAGCTCGCACGCTTGCCGACTTTCTCTAGTCGGCCAAGTCGCCAACCGAAGTCATTCTGTAACTGCTCAAGAAATTCGTTGTCGTTTAAGGCCACCACTTTTTGTGCTTGTTCCGGTGACAAACACCAAACTAGCGATAAACGGTTGTCGCTCATCGGTAACAGAGCAACTGGCCCATGATGAGTAAAACGCTCAAAGGCTCGACCTTGATGGGGCTCACTAGTAACAATATTGGCAATCACCGCTACTTGTTCAAAGTCATGCTCACTCAATGGGATATTCAGTTGCTGACAACAAGTTGAGATTGCACCGTCAGCTGCAACCAATAACTTAGTGGTTACTGTTTGCCCACTTGTCAGCTCAATCGTCGTTAACGATTCATCACGTTCAACGGTTCTAACAGACTCAGGGCAAAGCATCGTAATCGTAGCTTCTGATTCTAATTTCTGCTGATAGATCCGACCAACATCCGCCAACTCCACCACGTAGCCGAGCGCATCAACAGCAAGCTCTTCACTGTAGATGTCTGTCATCCCAGCATGACCTCGATCTGATACATGAATATCTTTGATCGGGGTTGCAACGGGAGCGATAGATTGCCACAACTGTAAAGAGTCGAGGATCTGCACCGTGCCATAAGACAAAGCAATAGAACGAGAATCAAACCCTGGGTGAGCTTGATGATCAACCTGATAAGGCTCTACTACCGCGATCGATAGAGAACCTTGACTGAGGTGATTCAGAGCAAGGGCTAAGGTCGCCCCCGCCATTGCGCCACCAGCAATTACAACATCATACTGAGCCATTATAACCTCAAACCGACAAGCGGATTAATGAATGGTTGGAGCCGCATCTTCAGATGGGCGAGCACCGAATTCAGCATGAATCGTTAGTGCACACGCTTTTACGTGTTCAATAACGTGCTCTAGAAGCTGCGCTTGCTCTTCCATATCATCGTCTTCGTCAATGCCTAGCTTTGCCATCTCTTCAAGATCAGCTAATGCTTCTTTGGTACCGTCAGACGCTTTATTCAATTGAGCGCCAACCAATCCTAAACCAGAAATAAAGTGGTTAATCCAATCTGACACACCATCAGCCAAATCAAACAAGCTTGCGCTTGCGTCTTCATCAGGCAGCAACATAGACAGTTCCATGCCTGAACCTGTGATTTCGCTGGTCGTCACCTTTAATGTAGCTTCCGCTAACGTTAATGCGCGATCTGGCCACCCCATGCCTTCATTGGTGTAATCAAAGATAAGTGGTTGCCAGCTTTTATCTGCTAGGTTTAAGCCTCCGCTCAACATACCCGTTAATAAACCATGCATCTCAGCAGGGTTTACGGCTAGGCTTGCCGATTGAAGTTCAGTCGCAACCGTTAGGTAGTCAGGTAAAGTAGTTTCGCTCATCAGATAGCTCGCTCAGTTATTCTTTATATCGATAGTATAATCGTACCACTTCACCCCAATTCTGGTAAGCGTCGATCCTGAGCAATTGAAGGATGACTGACTACCAATTGTTCAATTTGCTGAATTACTGTGTGCTCAAGCTCTCATTTACAAACAGTCACTCTGAAAAGCTTGAATCTTAATAGCGGTTTACCTATAGTTTCTCCCTCAGAGGAGATTGCTTCCTCATCGGTACTTGCACTTTTTCTTTCTCAAAAAATGATAAAGAGCAACAGCCTTAAATAGTGCGTTAAAGAGTTCATCCATCATGAGTAATCAAGCGGTAGACGTTGAAATATTAGGAAAACTGACTCGAGTGAATTGTCCCCCAGGGCAAGAAGAGTCATTGATTGCAGCGGCGGCCGATCTTGATAATCGATTGAAAGAGATGGCTGAACGTACTAAGGTAACCAATGAAGTGAAGCTGCTAACGATCGCAGCTCTGAACATTTGCTATGAATTACAAACCAAGAAGTTTGAAGCAAATGATGAACAAAACGCACTGACCGAGCGAATGGAACAGCTCACGACATCACTTTCAGATGTCCTCAGTAAAGTTAAGCACGGACAGCAATAGCGTACACAAAATTTACCCTGGAGTGTTTGTCAGAGGATTCACGTCCCCGAGCCGATAAGCAATCCCTAAGGGTTAGTACTTGAGTGCTATTGAGCATGCTCGGTCCGCCGAGAAGCCTACGGTAATCATTGCTGATCCGCCTTGAACTCGCTGGTTCAAGGGCCATCTATTCTCAACGGCACTTTGGGGTATCCCTTCTTATGAAGACGCTCACACGCAGCGAATTTCGCAAACAGATCCGCATCAAACGTAACTCCCTATCTAGCGAACAACAAACTCAATCCGGTTTAGATTTAGTCCAGCAGTGTGCTCAGCTTAATGAAGTTCAGTCAGCTCAACATATTGCACTCTATATATCCATCGATGGCGAACTCGATACCCAGCCTTTAATTGAATGGTTATGGGCGCAAGGTAAGCAAACTTATTTACCAGTATTGCACCCCTTCTCGGCCGGACACCTGCTGTTTCTGCACTACTCGCCAAGTACACCGACGGTTTTGAATAAGTACGGAATCGTTGAACCTCAGCTCAATCAATTACTCGTCAAACCATGCCAACAACTCGATCTTATTCTCACACCATTGGTGGGCTTTGACTCTCAGGGGCATCGCTTAGGCATGGGCGGTGGATATTACGATCGCACCTTGGCTCGATGGTTCGAGACGGGCAATGGCGCAACACCTATTGGCCTTGCTCACGATTGCCAACATGTCGCTCGCTTACCAGTTGAAGGTTGGGACATTCCGTTACCTAAAATCGTGACTCCGAGTAAAACTTGGCAATGGGAAAACAACCATTAAAGCGCTATAATCGCGCCGCAAACGTTAACCTCGATATCCAAACGTTACCCCAATATCTAAACGTTAACTTCATCATTACGCAAACGATCAATTCAAAGCGCAAGACCTTATTCAGGAGAATGGCATGACTCAAGATGAAATGAAAAAAGCAGCGGGCTGGGCAGCACTTCAATATGTTGAAGAAGGCAGCATTGTAGGTGTAGGTACTGGCTCAACAGTAAATCACTTCATCGACGCACTTGGCACAATGAAAGACAAAATCAAGGGTGCGGTTTCAAGCTCTGTAGCCTCTACTGAAAAACTAGAAGCGCTAGAAATCAAAGTATTCGAATGCAACGACGTATTCAAGCTAGACATCTATGTTGATGGCGCTGACGAGATTAACGGTTCTCGCGATATGATCAAAGGCGGCGGCGCTGCTTTGACTCGTGAAAAAATCGTAGCAGCTATCTCTGATAAGTTTATTTGTATCGTTGATGGTACCAAAGCAGTTGATGTGTTGGGTAAATTCCCACTGCCTGTTGAAGTTATCCCAATGGCACGCTCATACGTTGCTCGTGAATTAGTAAAACTTGGTGGTGACCCAGTTTACCGCGAAGGCTGCACAACCGATAACGGCAACGTGATCCTAGATGTGTACGGCATGGCGATCGAAAACCCAAAACAGCTAGAAGATATCATCAATGGCATCGCTGGTGTGGTAACGGTTGGTCTGTTCGCTCACCGTGGTGCTGATGTAGTTATCACTGGCACGCCTGAAGGTGCAAAAATCGAAGAATAAATAATAGAAGATTGAGTTTTTCTGTTACTTCATTACAGACGGTGCCCTAGGGCGCCGTTTTTTTTGCTTTATTGCTGTAAAATTATGTCTTATTCCGTAATTTTCTTACCCAAAACATTTTTTTTTTGTTACTTTATTGTTCAGAAGACGCACAGGGAAAACGTTTGTCTCCTAACAAAGTGGTGAATTTGTTCCCCTTTCAGCCATTTTGTAGCACGTGCGCCGCATTTGCCCAACCTTTCCATTTTAAGGACGAGAACAATGGCCAAAGTTTCACTGGAAAAAGAAAAAATAAAAATTCTACTTCTAGAAGGTCTTCACCCTTCTTCTGTAGAAGTACTGCAAGCCGCTGGTTACACAAATATTGAGTACCACAAAGGCTCACTACCTGAAGATGAACTTCTTGAAGCAGTTAAAGATGCTCATTTCATTGGTATCCGTTCTCGCACCAACATCTCCCAAGAAGTTATTGATGCGGCTGAAAAGCTGGTTGCAGTCGGTTGTTTCTGTATTGGTACTAACCAAGTCAACCTTCAAGCAGCAGCAAAGCGCGGTATCCCTGTTTTCAATGCACCGTTCTCAAACACTCGAAGTGTTGCTGAACTCGTTCTAGGTCAGGTTCTATTACTGCTTCGCGGTATCCCAGAGAAAAATGCTCTTGCTCACCGTGGTATCTGGAAAAAGAGTGCAGACAACTCTTACGAAGCTCGTGGTAAGCGTTTAGGTATTATTGGCTACGGTCACATCGGTACTCAGCTGGGTATTATTGCTGAAAACCTTGGTATGCGTGTTTACTTTTACGATATCGAAAACAAGCTGTCTCTAGGTAATGCCACTCAAGTTCATACTATGACCGAGTTGCTGAATAAGTGTGACGTGATCTCTTTACACGTACCTGAAACCAATGAAACTAAAGACATGATGGGTAAAGAAGAGTTCGAGCGCATGAAGCCTGGCTCTATCTTTATCAATGCAGCTCGTGGCACGGTAGTTGACATCCCTGCTCTGTGTGGCGCTCTGGATTCTGGTCACCTGTCTGGTGCGGCTATTGATGTTTTCCCAACAGAACCAAAAACCAATGCAGACCCGTTTGAGTCTCCATTAATGCAGTTCGATAACGTGATTCTAACGCCTCATGTGGGTGGTTCAACTCAAGAAGCACAAGAGAACATCGGAGTTGAAGTTGCTGGTAAACTAGCGAAATACTCTGATAACGGCTCTACGCTATCAAGTGTTAACTTCCCAGAGGTATCACTGCCATTGCATACGGGCACATCTCGCTTGCTACACATTCACGAAAACCGCCCAGGTATCCTAACTCAGATCAACACCATCTTCGCTGAAGAAGGCATCAACATCGCGGGTCAGTACCTACAGACTGCGGCTGATATGGGTTATGTAGTTATCGATGTAGAAGCCGATCGCTCTGAAGAAGCACTGCTTAAACTGAAAGAGATCGAAGGCACAATCCGTGCTCGTCTTCTTCACTAATCATCGAGTTAGACCATAAGTAAAAACAGAAAGGCTCTCGCAATGAGAGCCTTTTTAGTATTTGGCCTATCGTAGGTAATTAGATCACCATGATCCAAAAGCCTCTATAGCGCTATCTTATTCTTCGATCTGATAGATCACATTGACACGATCACGAATGGTGATCGTTGAGTCTTCATAAGAGTTCGACTCTGTTCTCGCATCCATCGCCATTGAACGCATTAGCACAGGCTGAGAAGATTGTGCATTGTAATCAACACGCCAAACATCACCTAGCTCACGCTCAAAACCACTCGCTAATGATTTAGCTTTTGATGTCGCATCTTTGATCGCTTCTAAGCGTGCTTGCTCTTGATACTTAGCTTGGTCACGAACTTGCAGCTGGATGTTATCGATCTGGTTAATACCCTGTCCTATTGCAATATCCATGTACTCATTGAGATTAGCGAGTTCATTCACTTGAACGCTCACATTACGTGAAGCGCGGTAGCCAACCAATTCTGGTTTGCCATCTTTTGGATAATGGTACTGAGGAGATAGGTACAGATTAGAGCTGTGTACGCTCGCCTCATCTACGCCGGCTTGGTGCAGCTTATTTAGAAAGCCCGTTACCACTTTATCAACAGTACTTTTAGCCTGTTCAGCCGTCATCGTTGACTCTACCACTCTCACTGAGAATGTCGCCATATCTGGTGTCGCGATGACTTCACCATAACCTGTTGTTGAAATATGCGGAAAGGATGGAGAGTCAGCCAGTGATGGAAAGCTCACAGCACTCAACGCAGCAGTAAGAGTAAGAGACGTTGCTAACATCTTTGGTACAAACTTCATTAGGTAGACCTATGCTAAACAAATGTCCTTCCATCATAGAGTAATTTATCGTTTAGCCAATCCTGATTGTGCACATCTAACAGAACTTTGACGCTGAAAAAACCAACAACTTACTGAGGTAAATGATTGTGAGCAAAACTTAATATCGCTTGGGATACCTCTTTTAGCACCCCGCTCTCAAGCTGCCAATGGTGCCAATAGATGCGATAAGACAGCAGAAAGCCAGGGGTAATATCAATCAGAGCACCAGACTCTAGTTCCTCGATAATCTGCAATCGAGGAATCAAGCAATAGGCAACACCCGATAATGCCAAGCGCACAAATGCTTCTGAACTGCCGACCGTATGATTGATCACACTGTCTCTCGGTACGTTAAAATGGTCATGCAGAAACTTCTTATGCAGATCATCGTATTGATCATAAGAAACCGCAGGCGCTTTGCTTAAGGTGACGTAGTTTACGCCCTCTGAAAAGTAACGCTGATGAAAATCAGGGCTCGCCACACACACATAATCCATCCTACCGAGGTAGTCTGCACTGCATCCAGGAATCGCTTGAGGTTCCAAACTGATCGCACCGGCAACCTCACCGCTTTTTATTTTTTCAATGGTTCTAGACTCACCATGAATCGCGAGGTTCAACTCGACTTGACGAGACTTCATCACATTCGACAGTGCAGGTAACAACCATGTCGCCAAACTATCAGCGTTGGTGGCTATGGATATAGATAGTGGTTGAGTACCCTCTTCATTCATTAACTCGGGCACAAGCTCGTGCTCTAACAAGCGAACACGACAATACAAACCCAACAGCTTTTTTCCTGCTGGTGTAGGTCTTGGTGGGTTTTCTCTCACCAGCGCAGGCTGGGCTAACCACTTTTCTAGCTGTTTGATACGTTGGGACACCGCTGATTGGGAGATGTATAACTGCTCAGCGGCTCTCTCAAAGCTACGTTGTTTCACAACGGCATCCAGTGCTTCAATCCATTTATAATCCAATCCACGCATCAATTTGCTTCCTTTTTAAGCTAACTCAATACCACATTAGCAACTCTAATAATGGATTAAAATCATTAATTATACTTATTTAAAGGGTCGGAGTATCTTCGCCACATAGCACGTAAATATCGTTAATTAAGTGGAGGTTAAAATGAGTTTTTGGGTTTTATTACAAGGTTTTGGTCTAGGGGCAAGTATGATAATCCCGATAGGCGCACAAAATGCGTACGTCCTAAATCAAGGTATAAAACGCAATCATCATTTAACGACTGCAACGATTTGTAGCCTGCTCGATACCCTGTTTATCTCATTGGGTATTTTTGGTGGCGGAGCAATTCTGTCTCAAAATGAATTGCTGCTTACCTCTGTGACATTGGGCGGTATCGCTTTTCTAACGGTATATGGTTTGCTATCACTGCGCAGTGCATTCAAAACGCGCACCAGTGATGAATCAAAAGGTGAGGTATTGGCTCGTGGCAAGCGCACCGTTATTTTGGGTGCATTAGCTGTAACAGTATTAAACCCACACCTCTATTTGGATACCGTGGTGATTCTTGGATCTATTGGTGGGCAGTTTGAAGGCAACGACAGAATTGCGTTTGCGATGGGGACTATCTTAGCTTCATTCGTGTGGTTTTATTCCTTATCATTGGGCGCAGCAAAGCTAGGTCCAACGCTATCGAAACCTAAAGTTAAGAAAGGCATCGATATCGCGGTAGCAACCATGATGTTCGCTATTGCACTTGTGCTCGCCAATGGACTCATTGAACAATACGGGTAAACCTATTCTTCTTTAGTCATCAAACAAACTTTACTCATCCAACAAAAAAGGCGAATAACCTAAGTTATCCGCCTTTCCTTATAAAAGCTTATAGCTATAAAAACTAACTAGAAATTAAGCTTCAACTTTATTCATGTGTACATCCATTTGCGGGAATGGGATTTCGATACCTTCGTTATCCAAGCCTTCTTTGATTGCTTGCATAAGGTCGAAATAAACATTCCAGTAGTCAGCAGTACTAACCCATGGACGAACAACAAAATTAACTGAAGAATCAGCTAGCGTGTGAACACCTACTTGAACACCAGGATCTTTCAATACGCGCTCATCAGATTCACAGATCTTAGTCAGTAGCGCTTTTGTCTTCTGAAGATCAGCGTTGTAAGAAACACCAATCATTAGGTCAATACGGCGCGTCGCATGACGAGAATAGTTAGTGATTGGGCTACCGATAACGCTTCCGTTAGGTACTACAACCATTTTGTTGTCTGGTGTTGTTAAAACCGTTTGGAAGATCTGAATTGAATCAACTGAACCCGCTACACCACCAATTTCCACGTAGTCACCAGACTTGAATGGACGGAATGCAACGATAAGTACACCCGCTGCAAAGTTAGATAGTGAGCCTTGCAGCGCAAGACCAACGGCTAAACCAGCTGCACCAATAACAGCAACTACAGATGCAGTTTGAACGCCTAAACGACCAAGTGCAGCAATAAGAACAATAACAAACAATAAGTAACGAACTAAACCGTGGATAAACTCCACAACAGCTCGATCCATCTTCTTCTTCTCAAGAACCTTAGATACGCTATTCGCGACTGCTTTAACAATCAAGTTACCAATAAATAGAATTATCAGTGCAGAGATAATGTTTACACCGTATTGGATAAATAGATCTGAATTATTTGTTAACCACTGCTCGGCCTGAGATAAACCATCCACAATTGGAGTCTCAAGCGCTGTCGAACTATCAGCCATAATGTGCATCCTCTATATAATATGCTATGAGCTAAACTGTCTTAAGCCAACTTACTTTTACAATAATAAACAGTTTAACTCCTGTTAAGTCACTGTGTTAAAAGTAAATTAAAGCCAAGTCCTTTTTATAAACTGAACCAGGTCCAGTTTTTCGGCACGATATCCTATCTTTGACCGATTGCAAAGTCATATTTATGTAAGCTTTTGAATTAATAAAACTTACCAATAAACGCAAATACCGATAACTAAAAGACTACGAAATTTATTCACCGTAGGCTAGGTTTTTCACATATTTAATACAAGTTTTTATCAGACATAAAAAAACCCGCTCAATGAGCGGGTTTTTAAAACTTAAAGAGTACTTAATTCAAAGAATTATAGTACGTCTACAGCGTTAAGGTCAGCGAATGCTTTCTCAAGACGAGTAACCATTGAAGACTGAGCAGCACGTAGCCATACGCGTGGATCGTAGTACTTCTTGTTTGGCGCAGCTTCGCCAGTTGGGTTACCGATTTGACCTTGTAGGAAATCGAAGTTATCAGCAGAGTACTGACGGATACCATCCCAAGTTGCCCACTGTGTATCAGTATCGATGTTCATTTTGATAACACCGTAGCCGATAGACTCTTGGATTTCTGCTTCAGAAGAACCAGAACCACCGTGGAATACGAAGTTTAGAGCGTTAGGTGCAATACCGAACTTCTCTGCACAGTATGCTTGAGAGTCACGTAGGATAGTTGGAGTAAGTACAACGTTACCAGCTTGGTAAACACCGTGTACGTTACCGAAAGATGCAGCGATAGTGAAACGTGGGCTAACAGCCATTAGCTTCTCGTATGCGTATGCTACGTCTTCTGGAGAAGTGTAAAGCTCAGATGCGTCCATATCAGAGTTATCAACGCCGTCTTCTTCACCACCAGTACAACCAAGTTCGATCTCGATTGTCATGTCCATTTTCGCCATGCGAGCTAGGTAAGTAGCACATGTTTCGATGTTCTCTTCTAGAGACTCTTCAGAAAGGTCTAGCATGTGAGAAGAGAATAGAGGCTTACCAGTTTGTGCGAAGAACTCTTCACCAGCGTCTAGTAGACCGTCGATCCATGGTAGAAGTTTCTTAGCAGCGTGGTCAGTATGCAGGATAACTGGAACACCGTAAGACTCAGCGACAGCGTGTACGTATTTTGCACCAGCTACAGCACCAAGAACTTGTGCGCCTTGACCTTCAAGTTTAACGCCTTTACCTGCGAAGAATGCAGCGCCGCCGTTAGAGAACTGAACAACAACTGGAGACTTAACTTTAGCAGCCGCTTCTAGTACTGCGTTAATAGAGTCAGTACCAACAACGTTTACTGCAGGAAGAGCAAATTTGTTTTCTTTTGCTACTTCAAATACTTTCTGTACGTCATCGCCAGAAATTACACCAGGTTTTACAAAATCGAAGATCTTAGACATGGAAATAGTCCTATTTATTCTATTCGTTTTAAGATAAAAAACTTAAGTTTAAAAATTTGCAATCGTTTGCTCACAACTTCCGCTATTCTAGCAAATAAGTGTGATATGCAGCAAACGTTAAAAGGCGAGATTCGTATCTCGCCTTTCTAAATCAATTACGCTTTAGCACGCTCTTCAAGCATAGCTACTGCAGGAAGTACTTTGCCTTCAACAAACTCAAGGAAAGCACCGCCACCAGTAGAGATGTAAGAAACATCTGCTTTGATACCGAACTTGTCGATAGCCGCTAGCGTGTCACCACCGCCTGCTACTGAGAAACCTTCAGAGTCAGCGATTGCTTTAGAGATACCAGCAGTACCCGCTTCGAAGTTTTTGAATTCGAATACGCCTACAGGGCCGTTCCAAAGAATAGTTTTCGCGTTGCCGATGATTTCAGCTAGAGCTGCAGTTGAATCTGGACCAAGGTCGAAGATCATGTCGTCGTCTTGAACTTCAGAAACGTGCTTGATTTCAGCTTCTGCGTTTTCGTCGAATGCTTTAGCACATGCAACGTCAGTCGCTACTGGGATAGCACACTCTTTCATTAGCTTCTGAGCTGTTTCAACTAGGTCAGCTTCGTATAGAGACTTACCTACGTTATGGCCTTCAGCAGCGATGAACGTGTTCGCGATACCACCACCAACAACAAGTTGGTCAGCGATTTTAGAAAGAGATTCTAGAACGGTTAGTTTAGTAGAAACTTTAGAACCACCAACGATAGCCACTAGTGGGCGAGCTGGGTTGTCCATTGCTTTACCAAGAGCTTCAAGCTCAGCAGCTAGAAGAGGACCAGCACATGCTACAGGAGCGTAAGTACCAACGCCGTGTGTAGACGCTTGAGCACGGTGAGCTGTACCGAATGCATCCATTACGAAGATGTCACATAGTGCAGCGTATTGCTTAGAAAGAGCTTCTTCGTTCTTCTTCTCGCCTTTGTTAAAGCGAACGTTTTCAAGAACAGTTAGTTCACCAGCGTTTAGCTCAAGACCATTTACGTAATCTTTCGCTAGTTTAACGTCACAGTCTAGTGCGTCGTTTAGGTAGTTAACTACAGGAGCTAGAGAGAACTCTTCGTTGTACTCGCCTTCAGTAGGACGACCAAGGTGAGAAGTAACCATAACTTTTGCGCCAGCTTCTAGGCAAAGTTTGATAGTTGGTAGAGATGCTAGGATACGTGCATCTGAAGTTACTTTACCGTCTTTTACTGGTACGTTTAGGTCAGCACGGATGAATACGCGTTTACCTGCAAGTTCCAGGTCAGTCATCTTGATCACAGACATGATTTGTCCTCTCAAATTTAAATAAAAATAAAGTTTTGGAAACTCAGCAACCCTGCTAAGCCTATAAATTATTCAACTGGTAATGCTTTAACTGCTAATAATATGTGGACACTTAGTATTTATTTCAAGCTAAAAAATAAATAATCCACACATTTGCTTCTAGGTCTTACTTCTTGCCTTCTGAAGCTTGCATTGCAAGAACCGTATCCAGCATTCGGTTCGCAAAGCCCCATTCATTGTCACACCACACCAGCATTTTCACTAAGGTGCCATTGCTCACTCGAGTTTGTGAACCATCAACGATTGCGCTATGGGGATCGTGATTAAAGTCGATGGAAACGAGCGGCGCTTCAGTATAGTCAACTATATTGTGTAATGTACACTGGGAAGCATTAACAATGGTTTGATTTACGTCATTAACTTTCACATTTGTATTAATTGTGACACTTAAATCCATCGCAGTGACGTTTACCGTCGGCACACGCACAGATATCGCTTCGAACTTGTTAGAAAATTTCGGGAAGATTCTTTCAATACCTTTATGCAATTTGGTGTCGACAGGAATGATAGATTGGCTTGCTGCTCGAGTACGACGCAAGTCGCTATGGTATGCATCAATAACTTGCTGATCATTCATTGAAGAGTGAATGGTCGTAATGGTACCTGACTCAATACCAAAGGCATCATCAAGAACTTTAATGATAGGGACAATACAGTTAGTGGTGCATGAACCATTGGAAACGATTCGGTGGTCAGCTTCGATAGTATCGTGATTTACACCATAGATAATGGTGTTATCAAGGTCGTTAGCACCAGGGTGTGAAAACAGTACCTTTTTAGCTCCAGCAGCGATGTGCGCTAGGCCATCATCTCGGCAACCGTAAACACCGGTACAATCGAGAACAATATCGACTTCAAGATCACGCCAAGGCAACAGTTCAATATCAGCCAGATGCAAGATACGAATGGTATCAAACTCGCCTTTATCTTCAGCACCAATGCCATGATGAACATAAATGTGCTCTTGATCATTAGAGATTTTCTTGCCGAAGCGGCCGTGACTGGTGTCGTATTGCAATAGGTGAGCCATAGCGTCAGGTTGAGCAAGCTCATTGACCGCTACTACTTTGATTTGTTGGCTTTTGCCACTTTCATAGACAGCGCGCAATACATTGCGCCCTATTCGTCCAAATCCATTTATCGCGACTTTTAGCATAGTTCCGTACATCTAACCAAAATTTCGTGCAACAGATGATAACTGAATCCTACTCAAAGCGCATTAGTTGAATACTAAAGCTGTCATAACTTCAAAACTTTAAATATAAATAGACGCCACCAACCATAACGTTGATAGCGTTACTATTTATGTATAAGAGACAACAAGCTTGTTGCCATCAGCTTTATCGGAAGTAGCCCGTACTTTTAACTTGGGTTAGTTGATAGTGCACTTGGTGACTCACCAGTTCTTTCACTCATAAGATCAGCCACAAATTGAGCTCTTGAGCCCAAAATAATTTGCAGGCCACTTGAACCTACTTTTATGACCCCCATAGCACCTAGGTCTTTGATTCCTTGTTCATTCACAAGAGCCTGATCTTTAATCTGTAAACGCAATCTCGTAATACATGCTCCTATCGAAGTAATGTTAGCGGCACCACCAATCAAGATTGTGATTTCACTAGCTAAATCTTCATTGTCCAAAGTGATCGCCTTACTTTGAGTATCCTCACGTCCTACTGTTTTCAAATTGAACTTTCGAATAGCAAAACGGAAAACCGTGTAATAAATAGCGGCCATGGTTAGACCCCAAAGAATCACATTGATCCAGTTAGTTTTGAACCCATCCATCGCGGGAAGAACACCAAAAGACACGAAATCAATAATGCCGGCTGAGAAGGTTTTACCAATATGAACATCCAACGCATAAGTCACCGCGTAAGACACCCCTGCCATGATTGCAGAAAAAACATAAAGTAAAGGTGCGACAAAGATAAAAGCAAATTCAACGGGTTCTGTTATACCTGTAACAAACGAAGTAAGAGCAGCAGAGCCTAAAATACCTGCTGCAATTTTTTTATTTTTATCATTCGCTTCATGATACATAGCTAAACATGCAGCAGGGAAAGCAAACATGTAGATAGCAAAATTACCCGATAGGAATTTTCCTGCTTCTTGGTATTCACTGGTTGAGAACGTTTTTACTCCATCTTCAAGCATTTTAAACCAAATGGTATGATCGCCATTTACAATGGTCCCCGCGGCAGTTGTGTACTCACCGAAAGAAAACCAATAAGGGCTATAAAAAATATGATGGAGACCAACTGGAATTAAAGCTCGCTCCATAAATCCGTAGATGAAAGTTGATACGTACATGTTTCCGCCATTCGCCATATGCGATAGCGCGTCAATACCTGATTGAATATATGACCAAATATGGGGTAAAACTAAACCAATTAGGAATGCAGAAAACGCAGTCACAATCGGTACAAAGCGTTTACCGGCAAAGAAACCAAGGAAATCAGGCAGCTTAGTATCATAGAAACGTTGATACATAACGGCTGCGAGGATACCTGCAATGAGTCCGCCAAAGACACCTGTTTGCAATGAAGGAATACCCATCACCATTGCATAACGGCCACCTCCCATCGCCATCTCAGGTGTAATGCCGAGCGCCACCCCCATTGTCGCATTCATCACGACCATGGCGACAATCGCGGCTAAAGCGGCAATCCCTGACTCCTTAGTCAAACCAACCGCGGCTCCTACCGCAAACAGTAAGGCTAAGTTATCAAATATAACGCCACCAGCACGCATCATTAGGGGAATGTCGAGCTTAGCACCGAAGGCAAGTAATAACCCCGCTGCGGGTAATATAGATATGGGCAACATCAATGCTTTACCAATTAAGGAAAGCTTAGATAAGCCGCTTTTAAAACTATCTAGCATAATAAAGTCCTTTAATATCGTTAGAATACCAATGAACTTTATCAAGCTAATTGAATCTCAAGGTTACAAATAGCAAGTAGTTTGTAACCCGATTTTTACAATAGACCTAGGCTGAAAAATGTCGAAGGTACATAGTAATTTCTAGCTAGACATTTAAAGTCAAAAGAAGAACAAGAAACTAACGAAACACCTCATTATTAATAGCATGTAGGTGTCCAATAAGTGCTTCCGCTGAAATGGAAGAGTCCATAAAGTAGCGATATAACTCGTTGGATACCGCATTCTGAAGAACAGGGTTAACAGCCATTGAATCGGTCAAGCTTGGCATAGCTGTACCTTCAGAACTCGCATGAATGTAATCTTGATAAGATTGCTGTTGGCATCGTGATAATTCATTCACAGGTATATTTGCTTGAGCAGGTATTGAACCTTTCTTTTTACTGAAGTCTAAAAGAAATTGGGGAGAAGATAACGAGGTCATTACCGATACCATATTATGATCTTCACCCGTTACTTTTGTAAAAAATGCCAAGCTATCAACATTGTAGATAAAACCTTTTTCCGTAGAAGGGAACGCTCGACATTCTATGTAATCTGGAATTTCACCTTCTGCACTAAGAAACATCTCTCCCAGAGCCCAATCACCTGTAAATTGAAAGGCAAACTCCCCTTCAAGCAAAGATTTTGTCCCCTGATCCCAACTAATACTCGGTAAATCACTACCTACAATATTAGCCAGAGAGCGAAAGCGCTTAAGCGCCTCAAGTGTTTTATCGCTATTTAATGCGTCAGGGTCTAAATCCACAAATGCCTGTCGATAATAATTTGCTCCACCTACTCCGAATGCAATATTTTCAAAAACTTGCACAATTTGCCAAGAGTCTTCTCCCAAAGCCAAAGGATTAACCCCCTTACTTTTCAGCGTAGTTAATGCTAACAGTAACGAGTCCCACGTCTGAGGTGATGAAAGTTGATGCTGATTTAGTACCTTTTTATTTATCCACATCCAATTTAATCGATGGATATTCAAAGGTATGGCGACAAAATTCCCGTCATATTGGTGAATGGCTTTAATATCAGGATACAGCGACTGATCCCACCTCTGCGATTCTGCGACTTCATTGACATCATTTAAAAAACCTAACGCCGCCCATGACTGAATAGCCGGACCTTCCATAAGAGCAATATCAGGGGAATACCCGGCAATCGCTCTGGCTTGAAGAATCGCTTTGGCAGGTGCACCACCACCGCCACTGATTGGTTCACTTTTTAATGTATAAGGCAGAGATTCAAATTGCTTCTCGATGACCGACCACGCTTTTTCTTCTCCAGCAGCCGTCCACCAATGCAGCATTTCAACAGAGGGGGAAGAAAACGCGGGGTTCGTCGATAACAAAAGACTTAACAGTAACCATTTTTTCATAGGGCATTCACCAAAATAATGTCCACCTCAAGCCCACCTTCTGGTGAATTAGATAACTGAACGTCCCCACCGTGTGCCCTTGCGATACTACGAGCAATTGCTAGTCCCAAACCTGAACCTTCAATGCCTGTATCATTGTCTCTAAAGTAAGGTTCAAAGACTTTTTCTAACATATCTTCTTTGATTCCTTTTCCTGCATCACGCAGCACGATTTGAATAGAATCAGAGTGAGAAAACATACTGATGTCGACCGTATTTCCATATTTAACGCCATTATCAACTAAGTTGAATAAACAACGTTTGATTGCTAGTGGCTTGCCATAAAGCTCAATCCTTGGCAGATCTATCAGGCTTACGCATACTCCATTTTTGTTATGAACAGCCGCGCATTGTTCAAGGATATCGTTAATATCAATCCACTCTAACTCTTCGTGGATGTCATTCTCTCGCATATATTGCAAAGCCCCGTTCAACATCATATCGACTTCGTTCAATAGCTTTTCAAACCTTAACTTTGTTTGCTCATCATCCATCATTTCAGTTCGTAACTTTAAACAGGCTAATGGTGTTTTAATATCATGGGATATCGCATTAAAAAACATATCTCTATCCCGCAAATACGATTTGATTCGACGGTTCATTTTGTTGAAAGCATGAATAGCAGCTCTGGTTTCTGAGCTGCCTTCTTCTTTGATTTCTTCAATCTGCATTTGCGACCCCATAAGAGTGGCAGAGCGTGCTAAAGAACGAAAAGGACGAATTTCCTTCTGTAAGACAACATAAGAAACCCCCATAAGCATGAAGGTAACAATAAGGAGAAATATGACTTGTCTGCTATCAATGAAATTATCGGTCAGACTATCAAAAGACAGCGGTAGAACGGTGGCTAAATAAAGCCATTCATTATCTGAAAACTCCACCTGAATAACAGCAATTGGGAGATCCAGTTTTCCTAATACTAAACTGTAGTCTTTCCACAATGCAGGAAGTTCATGAAGCTTTATACCAGAGTTAAACACCCGTAAATCTTCTCGCTTAGTCAAAGTGACATGCACTTTGCGGGAGTCTCTAAGTTGCTGATTCAGAAGTTCAGACGCTTGTACTTCCATCTGAGGAACCAATGAGTAATCAGATAAAGAAGTAATAGGAAGTTTATGGTTATTTATGGATATGAAAAACCTTGTTCCTCCTATATTTCGTAGCTGTTCCAACACCAAGTGACGGTAATTAATGGGTAAGCCAGAGAAGTAATTAATAGTATCTGCTGCAGCTGATGATATAGCTGTCATGGCGTGGCTAGCTGACTCTTTTTTTGATGCTGATGTTGCCGTAAACCATACCGCACCTGCCAGTATTTCAGCCATGAGAATAACCGTGAACGTAGACAGGGTGATACGCGCAACCATTGACTGGTGTATGTTTTTTTTCAAAATTTAATACGATTGATATGTGAATCGATCACTAACATATAGCCGCGATGCCTTACCGTCATAATCGTGTTACGGTCATCGTCTCTTAATTGCTTCCTTAACCGGCTAATTTGTACATCAATGCCTCTTTCTAGTGGTTCCGCATCCCTCCCCCAAAGAGCTTGAGCAATATCATTTCTGCTTAATAATTGGTTGGGGGAATCCAACATGAGCGTAAGCAAGTTATAGTCAGCACTAGAAAGAGATACCACCTCTCCATCTTCATGTTTCAGTTGTCGTTTAAGAGTGTCAAAAGTCCAATCCATGAATTTCAGAGTCCGTTCACCTTGGCTATGGCTAAACGTGGAACGCCTCAATAAAGCTTTAATTCTGGCTAATAGCTCTCGCGGGTTAAATGACTTAGTAATATAGTCATCGGCTCCAATTTCTAATCCTGCGATTCGATCAGCATCGTCGGTTACTGCGGTGAGCATAATAATGGGAACTTGAGATTGAAGACGTAGTTTCTGGCACAAGGTCAAACCATCATCTCCAGGTAGCATGATGTCTAAAATAATGAGATCTGGAGTGACAGTTTCAAGCTTCTTCCACATCTCATTGCCTTCAAGAGCTGTGATAACCGTAAAGCTTGAACGTTCCAGATATTCACTAAGAGCATCAAGAATGTCCTGACTATCATCGACCACCAAGATTACTTTGTTTGTCATGCTAGACCTTTCATATGAAAACAACGCGCCAACATTCTCTTACTTCGTTATATCTTTCAAGAATATTAATAACGAAATGCGCTCAAACTCCGCAATGTAAGCGGTTCGTTACAAATGACTTTGTGCACAGTTAACTCTATTGCTAAATACCTAAACAAGTACTGAGTGCAGGAGTAGGTAACATTTCCTCACTAAATCAATTAAGCGACATACCTCGACAAAATGAATTTATAAATCTAGCGAATGTAATAGCTATTATGCAATGATATCTAAATGAGTCTGACCTAATTCTACGGCTATTTCTAACCTAGTTTTCTCAACCAAAGGAAAAGGTTATGTCTGGATTTCCAGCGACTCATTTTTGTAAAACGTGCAATAAAGAAACGCCACATAGTGAAGTTCTTGTTCGCCAAACAAGCAGCTATGATACCGACAAAACTTTGTTAGGAAGAATAAAGCTGTTTGCTAATTCAATTATCAATGGTGGTCATTACTACAACATGGATCGTTACGTTGAATGTAAGGTCTGTGGGACTAGAGAACTTGATAATTGGGGAAATGAATTCGAGTAACTCATGTTTCTGAAAGCCAAATAAAAAACCGAGCCAGTGGCTCGGTTTTTTTCTATTCGGCGTTACAACGAATGATTAAGCAAGAAGCTCTTTTGCAGTGTTTACTACGTTTTCAGTAGTGAAACCGAACATCTTGAATAGCTCGCCTGCTGGTGCAGATTCGCCGAACGTTGTCATGCCGATGATCTTGCCACCGAAACCAACGTATTTGTACCAGAAGTCAGCGATACCAGCTTCTACTGCGATACGTGCTGTAACGTCAGATGGAAGTACAGACTCACGGTACTCGGCGTCTTGCTTATCGAACGCGTCAGTAGCAGGCATAGATACTACGCGTACTTTCTTGCCTTCAGCTGTTAGTTCAGCAGCAGCGCTAACCGCTAGCTCAACTTCAGAACCTGTAGCGATAAGGATAAGCTCTGGTTTGCCTTCACAATCTTTCAGAATGTAACCACCCTTAGCGATGTTTGCTACTTGCTCAGCGTCACGATCTTGCTGTGCAAGGTTTTGACGAGAGAAGATAAGTGCAGAAGGACCATCTTTGCGTTCGATTGCTAGTTTCCAAGCAACAGCAGACTCAACTTGGTCACATGGGCGCCATGTGCTCATGTTTGGAGTCAGACGTAGAGAAGCGATCTGCTCAACCGGTTGGTGAGTAGGACCATCTTCGCCAAGACCGATAGAGTCATGCGTGTAAACTTGAATGTTCTGAACTTTCATCAGAGCAGCCATACGCATCGCGTTACGCGCGTATTCCATGAACATTAGGAATGTTGCGCCGTATGGTACGAAACCACCGTGCAGAGCGATACCGTTCATGATTGCAGTCATACCGAATTCACGTACACCGTAGTGGATGTAGTTACCTGAGAAGTCGTTCGCTTCAAGCGACTTAGAACCAGACCACATAGTCAGGTTAGAAGGTGCAAGGTCAGCAGAGCCGCCCATGAATTCAGGCAGCATAGCACCGAATGCTTCTAGAGCATTTTGAGATGCTTTACGTGATGCGATGTTTGCTGGGGTAGCTTGAAGATCAGCAATGATTGCGTTTGCTTTCTCTTCCCACTCAACTGGAAGATCGCCATTAGTACGACGTTTGAATTCAGCTGCTAGCTCAGGGTGAGCCGCTGCGTATGCGTCAAACTTAGCATTCCACGCTGCTTCTTTCGCTGCGCCTGCTTCTTTCGCATTCCACTCAGCTGCGATATCAGCTGGAATTTCGAAAGGACCGTGTTCCCAACCAAGTGCCGCTTTAGTTGCTGTGATTTCATCAGCACCTAGTGGAGCACCGTGACAGTCGTGCGTACCCGCTTTATTTGGTGAACCAAAACCGATAATAGTCTTAGTACAGATAAGTGTTGGACGAGGATCCGCTTTAGCCGCTTCGATAGCCGCATTGATTGCGTCAGCATCGTGACCATCAACTGCTGGGATTACGTGCCAGCCGTAAGCTTCAAAACGCTTAGGTGTATCGTCAGAGAACCAACCTTCAACTTCGCCATCGATAGAGATGCCGTTGTCATCCCAGAAAGCAACCAGCTTACCAAGACCTAGCGTACCCGCTAGAGAACATGCTTCGTGAGAAATACCTTCCATCAAACAACCATCACCCATGAACGCATAAGTGAAGTGATCGACGATGTCGTGGCCTTCTTTGTTGAACTGTGCAGCCAATGATTTTTCAGCCATCGCCATACCAACAGCGTTGGTGATGCCTTGACCCAGAGGACCAGTCGTTGTCTCGATACCAGGAGCGTAACCATACTCTGGGTGACCTGGAGTCTTAGAGTGCAGTTGACGGAAGTTTTTTAGGTCTTCAATTGAAAGCTCGTAACCTGCTAAGTGAAGCAGAGAGTAAATCAGCATAGAACCATGACCGTTAGACAGGATAAAACGGTCACGATCAGCCCACTCTGGGTTTGCTGGGTTATGGTTCAAGTGGCCACGCCAAAGAACTTCAGCGATGTCAGCCATACCCATAGGTGCGCCTGGGTGGCCTGAATTTGCTTGTTGAACACCGTCCATGCTAAGTGCGCGGATTGCATTGGCTAGATCTTTACGAGAAGGCATGTCTGCTCCTGGATACATAAGCGATTTAAAAAAGAGATAGATGCTAAAGTTTTCATTTTTATTAGCGCGGGTATTCTCTCAAACGACTATAGCGACTGCAAACGTTTTACTGGTACTTTAACGGTCATTTTCCGCAATTTTCGATCATTTACACCACTTAACAATGGCTTCCCCCTACCAACACGCAAACGTTTAGTTATGACATATCCTAAAAAAGAGCTTGTAATTCGACCGTTGGAATTTAAAATAGCCGTCTAGATGTAGAAACACCTACAAAATATACTGTATTGAATGGCGGCGCTTCCTCGATTGCGACGGCATAAATTATTTGCATTTAACTATTTGCAACTAAAAACTAAACTAAAAGTGGAGCTCTCATGGCTAAGCACCTATTCACTTCTGAATCTGTTTCAGAAGGCCATCCAGATAAAATTGCAGACCAAATCTCAGATGCTGTTCTTGATGCCATCATTGAACAAGATCCAAAAGCACGTGTTGCTTGTGAGACTTACGTAAAAACCGGCATGGTTATGGTTGGCGGTGAAGTAACCACGTCTGCATGGGTTGATATCGAAGAAATCACTCGTGAAACAGTTCGTGAAATTGGTTACGTTCATTCTGATATGGGCTTTGACGCTGACTCTTGTGCAGTACTAAACACAATTGGTAAGCAGTCTCCAGACATCAACCAAGGTGTTGATAAAGCCGATCCTAAAGATCAAGGCGCAGGCGACCAAGGTATCATGTTTGGTTACGCGACTAACGAAACACCAATCCTAATGCCAGCTCCAATTACTTACTCTCACCTTCTTGTTAAGAAGCAAGCTGAAGTACGTAAGAGCGGCAAGCTTGACTTCCTTCGCCCAGATGCGAAATCTCAAGTAACGTTCCAATACGACCAAGGTAAGATCGTTGGTATCGACGCTGTTGTTCTTTCAACTCAACACTGTGATTCAGTAACAACACCTGACCTACGTGAAGCGGTAATGGAAGAGATCATCAAGCCAGTACTTCCTGCTGAGTGGATCAACAAAGACACTAACTTCTTCATCAACCCAACAGGCCGTTTCGTAATCGGTGGCCCAATGGGTGACTGTGGTCTAACAGGTCGTAAGATCATCGTTGATACCTACGGCGGCGCAGCTCGTCACGGTGGTGGTGCATTCTCTGGTAAAGATCCATCAAAAGTTGACCGTTCTGCAGCTTACGCAGCTCGTTACGTTGCGAAAAACATCGTTGCTGCTGGTATGGCTGACCGTTGTGAGATTCAACTGTCTTACGCTATCGGTGTTGCAGATCCAACATCTATCATGGTTGAAACGTTTGGTACTGAGAAAGTAGCGCACGAAATCATCATTGAAGCAGTTCGTCAAAACTTCGACCTACGTCCATACGGTCTTCAAGAGATGCTCAACCTTCTTCAACCTATCTACAAGCAGACTGCTGCATACGGCCACTTCGGTCGCGAAGAGTTCCCTTGGGAAGCAACTGACAAAGCAGCTATCCTTGCGGACTTCGCAGGCCTGTAAGCATTACGCAACACGCTTAGCTGAAACGTAATTTTAAAAGCCTCTGTTCTCAGAGGCTTTTTTCTTTCTATTCTTCTATTCTTCTATTCTTCTATTCTTCTATTCTTTCACTAATAAATCCTAACCCTTTCACGTAGCACAAGCGTTAACTTATAGATTATTTTGATAATAGTGGGGATTTTACGTGCTGAGATCAATGTTACGCAAACGTTTAAATTTTAATGTAATAGCACTTACTAAAAACAAACCATTCTCAGTAACTCATGCTTCTTTGCCACAAACTTTCAGTTCAACAACAAAACACTCAACGACTGCACCCACTCGATCTGAAAATTAATCAAGGTGAGCGCTGGGTAGTCATTGGACGCAATGGTTCCGGAAAAACCACGTTATTGAAGGCACTGGTTAATTTGCTTCCCTTCAAAGGCGAAGTCGTCATAAACCAATTGCCGCTACGTAAGTTAACTTGCCAGCAAAGAGCAAAACAAATCAGTTACCTTCCACAACACAGTCAAGTGGATGGTCGTTTAACACTAAGAGAGTACATTCAACTAACTGCTTCCAATCAAGCCACTTCTAGCTTTTCACTTGACCAAATAAGTAAAGCACTAAAGATCGATACTTTCCTCGAACGAAGAATGGGACAGCTCTCAGGCGGCCAGAAGCAGCGAGCGCATATTGCACGATTTTTATGTCAGAACGCCGAATTCCTGGTGTTGGATGAGCCTCTAAACCATCTAGATCCATGTGCTCAAGGGGAAGTTTTATCACTATTGAAAGAGCAAGGTAAAACACTGATTTGCTCACTGCATGATATTTCCCTTGCGGCCAAATTCGCGACGCACATTGCGATTTTGGAACACGGCCAGGTAATCGCGAAAGGAAAGGTAGAAGAACTACTGACTCACAATCAACTTAAGCCGATCTTTGAAGTCGATTTAATCAGCACGACCAATAAGCGCACACAGAAAACAAGTAAATTTTTCGACATTGAACTCGACCAAGGACAGGAGCTTTCATGAAAAAACTATCAGCATTAACTTTATTACTTACCGTGTCTGCACAAGCCCAAATTACGGTAGAAAACTGCGACTCTACACTTACCTTAGATAAAGCGCCGAAAACCTTAATCACTCACGATATCAATATGTCTGAGATGGCATTTTATCTCGGGCTTGAAGAGAATATGATCGGAGTGACCGGTATTAGCGGGTACTACAAAACGACCCCTGAATTTAATCGCCTCCAGGGCAGCATTCCAGAGCTCGCACCGAAATATCCTTCTCTGGAGGTGTTAGTTAATGCCAACCCTGATGTTTTCTTTGCAGGATGGAATTACGGTATGCGATTAGGCGGCTCAGTCACGCCTGATTCTCTGAAAGAGTTTGGCATCAATACTCTGATTCTTAATGAGAGTTGCAGCCATATCCGTAGAGATAAGCAGCCAGCTAACATGGAACAGATGTTCGATGACGTGACACGCCTTGCGACTTTATTCGGTCAGCAAGACAGAGCTCAAACTCTTATCTCCACTTGGAGAGAGCAATTAATATTGATTCAACAGCAAACCCAGAATCAAACCCCGCTTAAAGTCTTTCTGTATGATTCAGGGGAAGATAAACCATTCACAGCAGGAAAGTACGCGACAGTGAGCGCCATGATAGAAGCAGCGGGTGGCGCCAATGTAATGAAAGATCTGGATATCAGCTGGGGAACCACATCATGGGAGTCAGTTGCGATGCATAACCCTGATGTCATTATTCTTCTCGATTATCAAAATGGGACAGGCGCTAAAGGCATGCAAGCCTTTTTGGAACAGCACCCAGCGATGAAGCTGACCACAGCGGTAAAGACCACCCAATACCTTCCTCTGCGTTATGAGGAAATTACTCCCGGGCCAGCAAACATAGCTGCAATTGAAAAATTGGCACAGCGCATCCAAGAAATACATGACAAGTCTTAGTACTAACCTGAACCGAACCGCACTGAACACCTGCGTATTCAGTTCTGTTTTTGCCCTCTTAGCGATGTTTTCTCTGAGTTTGGGCAGCGTTCAGCTATCTTTTGCACAAGTCGCTACTATTTTTTCAGCTGCGATGAGTCAACAGATCGACTCACCGATAGATCAAGTGGTACTGCACCTGCGCTTACCTAGAACAATCATCGCTATTATTTGCGGTGCTGGGTTAGGTATTGTTGGGGCGTTATTACAAACCGTGACAAAAAACGATCTTGCCGACCCTTTCATTTTTGGATTGTCATCCGGTGCCGCAACTGGAGCAGTCTTTGTGATTACAGTCATCGGCAGCGCTATCGGCATTTGGACACTTCCACTCGCCGCTTTTATCGGTGGAATAATCTCGGCTTCGGCAGTGCTATTTCTAGTCAGAAAAGTAGATGGACAAGCGTCTTCTCAAATTGTTTTAGCCGGGTTGGCTATTTCATTTTTATTTACAGCCTTGACTAACTTCTTGGTCTTCCATGGTGATCAACGAGCTGCCCATTCGATTCTATTTTGGTCGCTAGGAGGCCTAGGAAACGCACGCTGGGACAATGTGCTAATTGTGCTTGCTGGACTTATCGCCTTGATAGCCCTAGGTATATTAAAACATCGCCAGTTAGATTGTTTACTTGCAGGAGACGACGTAGCACAAACCATGGGCGTAGACACAAAACGCCTGCAAAGCGGTGTATTTATTGTCTGCGCTTTTGCAACTGCATGTTTTGTTTCTATCATCGGCGTTGTCGGATTTATTGGCTTGATGGTTCCTCATATCGCGAAGAAAATCATCGGCCCATTACACAAAAAATTACTCATCACTTCAGGGCTGATTGGGGCTTTGCTTATGCTATTAAGTGATATTTTGGCGAGAACCTTAGTTGCTCCTCAAGAACTGCCTCTTGGTGTTGTCACCACCGCGTTTGGCGCACTATTCATTGTTTCCATTTTGATGGAGAAAAGTAATGAAAGCTGAACGCTTCACCATCATTGCGATTCGTCATGGCGAAACCGAATGGAATCGAATAGGCAAAGCACAGAATCAACTGGATAGCCCTCTGACAATGAAAGGCAAACGACAGATGCATAACGTCGGTCGTTATCTTGCAACTCAAAAATCATTGACCCTCAATGCTATTTACACCAGTCAATTAGGCCGTGCGATTTCCAGTGCTAAAACCATCGCACGTTACCTGAAAGTGCCCGTCATTTCTCAAATGGAGCTCAGTGAGTTCGATTCAGAACAGCAACGAAGAACAATGGCGATTCAGTGGATCCAACGAGTTTCTCGTCACCACAACAATGAGAACCCTATTTTGCTGCTCGGACATGGCGACTGGATAAAAACATTAGCCAGTTTAGGGACACCAAAGCAAATAATAGAAACACCAAACAACGGAGAAATCCTCAGGATAGATATCGAAGTATAACGTCACATCAGGGAATCAGGTGTAACTCCTGAACTGTACCCGCAGCTGTAAGCGATGAGCCCTTTACAAGCCACTGAGTCACACGACTTGGGAAGGAGTAAAGCGCAATGAGAACCTCAACATCGTAAGTCAGAATACCTGGACACACATGAATATCGAGCGGGAAAACTCAACACCATCCATACCTTGTCTAACAAGGGAACGCTCTGTATTCGTCAATACCTAAAACGTAGATGAAGAATACTGTGGTCACAAAAGTTAAACGATCCAAAAATAAGTCCGATCTCCGCAGTGGGTTTACCACCGGAGCGTGCGCAGCTGCAGCAAGCAGAGCGGCAGTTCAAACACTATTAACCGGACAAAAGCCTGACTATATCTCCATCACTCTACCTAATGGTGAGCCCGCTACGTTTAAGGTTGCGTTTATCCAAACATCCAACGATGCGGTGACCGCCAGCATTGTTAAAGATGCAGGGGACGATCCTGATTGTACCCACGAAGCCCATATTCAGAGTATTGCCCGCTGGCATTCAGAGCCCGGTTTTCATATCGATGGGGGTGTTGGCGTAGCTCGTGTGACTCTACCCGGATTAGAACTTCCCGTCGGTCAGGCGGCGATTAATCCCGTTCCTCGAAAAAACATTCTCGATATGGTGACTTTGGAATGGAACCAAGCTACCAGTCAACAGAAAAAACACGTCGGTATATTACTGGAAATTTGCGTCCCTGATGGAGAAGAGCGAGCCAAGGAAACCATTGGGCCAAGACTCGGTTTAATCGGTGGTATTTCCATTCTCGGGACACGCGGAACGGTAAAACCCTACTCCACTTCAGCGTTTTCAGCATCTGTGCGTCAATCGGTACAAATAGCGAAACAAAATGGCCAAAACCACTTGGTTCTCACGACAGGATCTCGAACCGAAAAATCAGCGATGGCCATGCTACCAAGTTATGACTCGATGTGTTTTATCCAAGCGGGTGATTTTGTTGGGGTCGGACTGCGCGCAGCAAAACGTTATCAAGTAAGCAAAATCACCGTCGTCGCCATGATAGGCAAACTCGGCAAGATGGTCGCTGGGCACATGATGACTCACGTATCCGGTAAAGCTATCGACTTTTCATTGCTGGCCGACCTCGCCATTCAATCGGGTGCATCGAGTGAGTTTGCCGAAGCTGTTAGCCAAGCCAACACAGGCCGCCACGTACTCGATACATGGAAAGAAGCCCAACCGGGCCAAGAGATTCCCAATTACGACTTTCTTACCTTGCTCTGCAAACAAGCTGCAGAGCACGCTGCTGTGTATGTCAAACATCACGTCAGCATTGAATTCAAATTGATCGATTTTAACGGCGATCTATTAGCAGAACATCTCTGCTCAAAAGGAAGTGATACCAACACTCACTTTCATGATGAATAAGCATGAACAAGGAAAACTCCATGACTAACGATATGCGTCAAATGACCAAGCAAGGCCGTCAAATTGAAAGTGACTCTTTCTCTATCATCGATGAAGAAATAGAAACTCTCCATGGGGGACATAACTTCAATCAAGGTGAATGGAATGTGGTTCGTCGTGCCATTCATACTACGGGTGACTTTGAATACGCTAAATTATATCAATTCAGCGACAACGCGATTGAGTCTGCCATTACCGCTTTAAAAAACGGTGCCAACATCATTACCGATGTCAGCATGATCGTGACAGGTTTAAACCAAACTCGCCTCAACGCTTACGGCAATAAAGCACAGTGCTTCATTAGTCATCCAGACGTCATTAGCACGGCTAAAGAGACAGGAGAAACACGTGCTATTCACTCAATGCGTTATGCCCGCGATAACGGACTACTCGACGGCTCTATCATAGGTGTAGGCAATGCGCCTACCGCATTACTTGAGCTATTGCGCATGATTGAGGCAGGTGAAGCCAAACCTGCATTGATCATTGGCATTCCTGTTGGTTTCGTAAAAGCAGATGAATCGAAGCAAGCATTAACCGAACAAAACACAGTGCCTTACATTGCTAGCCTAGGCCGTAAAGGTGGCAGCCCGCTTGTGGTATCAACCATACACGCACTACTAGCCGAGTCAGTAAAATGAATAAGGTAAGTACTCACTCTTCTTTAGCGTCATATTCCCAATCAGCTATCACTGTCATTGGTGTACCTGAAGATGGCTGCTTAAGTTTAACCAGTCGTGCCGTTAATGCTGTTGAGTCAGCTCGCGTTGTTGCAGGTAACGACCGACTATTGGATTGGTTTCCCCAATTCAAAGGTCAACGCTTATCGATGAAAGAAGGCTATCAATCTTGGTTCGCTAAGTTGCTTGATGAATGCGAGGAAGGCGGCGTCGTCGTATTAGCTTCTGGCGACCCATTGTTCTTTGGCATCGGCGAATCGTTGTTAAAAAAACTGCCTAATGATGAAGTGCGCTTTATTCCCTCCCCTTGTTCAATGCAACTCGCTTGCAGCCGAGTCGGCATTGCATGGCAAGAAACCAAAGCAATTTCACTACATGGAAGAAAGCAGCATTACGATGGCATTAAAGGTATCGCAAGCCAAATGCAATGGGGAACTAGCTACTGCTTGCTAACCGATGTTCAAAACAACCCAGCTCGTATTGCGAAACACTTAGTCGAATTTAATCAACAAGGTTGGACGGCGTGGGTTTGTGAGAACTTGGGCGGTACAGAAGAAAAAGTGAGCCAATGGACACTCAATGAGCTCGCTTTAAAAAGTGCTGACGATTTTTCAGTTCTTAACGTTTTAGTACTTCACCGCCAACAACCTCATGCTTGGGGTGAATTGGGCCAATACGCCAACGATGATGACTTCATGAAGCGCATGCCTAAGCGCGGCTTAATTACCAAACAGCCCGTTCGTCACTTAGCGTTAGCAAGTATGCGTATTCAACCAAGATCTGTGGTGTGGGATATAGGCACAGGCTCAGGTTCTATTGCGATAGAAGCCGCTAAACAGTGCTATCAAGGACAAGTCTTCACCATTGAATCAAACCAAGAATGTTATGAGTCGGTCGAGGCTAACTTTAGAGCGCACGGTACCGACAACGTACAACTGATTCGAGATAAAGCCCCAATGCAGCTCGACACCTTGCCTCAGCCAGACAGTATTTTTATTGGTGGAAGCCGCGGCAACATGCACACCATTTTAGATTTCTGTTGGTCAGCAATAAAACCGGGAGGCGTCGTGATCGGTTCTGCAGTGACTGTCGATTCAGTTTGCGAACTTCATCAATGGAGTAAAGACAGCGATGCTCCGACACAGGTTCAACTGGTCTCTATATCAACAGGCGTACCACTCGCTCACTACACCCGTTATCAATCAGAAAATCCGATTCACTTATTTATTTTTACCAAGCCGTTTATTCAGAAATAAGCGCTTAATTTTTTAATTAAGCGCCACTCAACATATTAAATAAAAACAAAATTAGAGAAAGCACAGATGAAATTAGGAACTATGTACGCAATTGGTGTCGGCACTGGAGACCCAGAATTATTAACACTTAAAGCTCACCGACTACTTAGCACCGTCGACATTGTCGCGTTTCCAGAAAAAGACGCGGGCAGTAACCACTCTTTTGCTCAACAAATTGCAGCGGGTTCTGTTAGCCCTGAAAGCATGAAAGGCGAATACCTATTTTTGCATTTCCCAATGACGCGTGACCCAAGCATCAACGTTCCTGCATGGCGTAAAGCCGCCGTCACAATTGTTGAACTATTAAAGCAAGGTAAAGACGTGGCATTTGCAACCGAAGGTGATCCATCGGTTTACAGCACATGGGCATACATCCAAGAAGAACTGACAGAGCTACTTCCTGAACTTGATCCGGTGATCATTCCGGGTATCACTTCAGTTACCGCTATTCCATCACAAACAAAAATTCCACTTGCTGACGGTCAGGAGCGTTTTTGTGTTGTACCTGCGACATGGGGTATCGAGTGTTTAGAAAAGCTAGTCGAAGATTTTGACACCATCATGTTAATCAAAGCAGGTCGCGTTATCCCTAAGCTGATCACTCAACTTGAGTCGATGAATATGTTGGATTGTGCAACCTACGTGTCGCATGCCACCACAGAGAAACAAGAGCTTTACTCTGACCTACGTGATGTACCGAATGAAAACCGTTACTTCTCTATGGTTCAGCTTTCTGTTCGCGCTCGTCGTGGCGTATTACGTGGCACCAATGAATCAAAGAAATGTGCCGTTCTTGATGGTGGTAAAGCTGATAGTGGTAAAGATGACATCGATAAAACTAATGGCGGTAAAGCGTAATGAAAATAGCCACTTATGCCATCACGCTACACGGAGCAAGGCAAGCCAAACGCTTAGCTAAAACGTTTCCGTTTGCTGATGTCTTTATTGCACCAGTTGGACAAGAAGAATACCCAGAAGCCGATGAGTTAACCCTGCCGCTTTCTGGTTTTCTTCCTCCTCAATTTAAGCAATATGATCACCATATCTGCTTTTTTGCTGCGGGTATTGTCAGCCGAATGATCGGCCCTTTGCTAGAAGACAAACGCACCGACCCCGGCGTGATCTGCATTGACGATCACGGCCAATTCGTGATCCCTATGCTATCTGGTCATCGCGGTGGCGCAAATGGGATCGCGTTACAAGTCTCACAAGCACTCAACGCGACTCCTGTAATCACCACCGCTTCTGACGCTGCCGGCAGTTTGTCGGTTGATATGCTCGGATCGCCATTTGGTTGGACACTTGATCCACAATGCGAACCCGCGATCACCGCCACCAGCGCAGCAGTTGTAAATGAAAAACGCATTCTAATAGTGCAGCACGCTGGCGAACAGAACTGGTGGCAGAACAAACGTTCCATGCCAAGACACATCATGACCCACCCAGCACTAAGCGATACAGACCTTTCTCAAATCAGTACTGATGATTGGGATGGTTTAGTTCTGATTTCAGATGAAGCACAACCAAAAGGTTACGCCGACTTAAAAAATAAAACCGTACTGTGGCGACCAAAATCGCTTGTGCTTGGAATAGGCTGTGACCGCAATACTCCTTTGCATGTATTGAAAGCAGGTATCGATGTTTTCCTGACTGAATATAACCTAGCAAAAGCCAGTGTTTCAGCTTTCGCCAGTACCGCTTTAAAAGCGGATGAAAAAGGTATTTTAGAACTCTCGTCTGAAAGCCAAATTCCTTTCCACACTTATTCAGCCGAGCAACTCGACGGCGTTGAAGGGATTGAAAACCCATCAGAATACGTAAAAAAAATTACGGGCGTATCATCGGTTTCTGAAGCAGCCGCGCTAAAGCACGGTCAGCGAGATCAACTATTGGTACCTAAGTGGAAGTTCAAACAAGACGGTTTCAACATGACTTTATCTTGTACTCGCATCGAATACGATGAACCCCTCGCCAAGAAGAAGTGGAAAAACTGGCTAGATGAAAACGTCAAAATCAACCTTCACGGTAATGAAGTGGTAGATGGTTTTCAGTGTAAGCCTAAGCATGTCGATTTAAACCGCCCGATGCTCTACCACCGCCATCACGTATTGCTATGTGAAGGTGGCCGCTGCGCGAAAGAAGGCAGTAAAAACCTTGCACACGATCTTAGACAGGTACTTAAAGCGCTCAATTTTTCCGACGGTGAACAGCGCATCAAGATAAGCCGTACACACTGTGCGGGCACCTGCAGAAACCGCGCTGCAATGGTGATTTACGAACGTTTACTAGAACATGAAACACCTGTTAACAACGGGCTTTGGATTCGAGGTATCGAAGAATTTACCGAGCAAGACTGGAAAGATTTGTTCACAAATCTAGTCGAGCGGAAATCATTAAAAGCTTATTTAGATCCTAAGTTTATCGCACCAATTGAAAATGCAGACGGCACCACTGAGCTTTAGAAACCGCTTAGTTTTAAGAACCACTGAACTTTAGGTATCACTGAGCTTTAGGAACATAGTAGGCCAAATACTTTGCAAGCTATGAACATGATATTTCAAAGCTCACTTTAACCTCATTACCAACATGAGATAACCCGTTTATCTTGTGATATAGATTTGATAAGGACAGCGACAATTATGAAACGACTTCGTCATTATAACCAAGGCACAGCCATTGTACTGAGCTGCTTTGGTAGCGTTGTAGAACAACAACGTTATGAAACTCTAGCAGAGCGCGTACGTCAAAGTTACCCAGATGTGCCAGTGCGTATCGCCACCAGCTCAAAGATGGTGATCAAGAAGCTGGCTCGTAAAGACACGCCATGTTTCAGCCTACCTCAGGTACTCGCCGATCTAGACACTCAAGGTTACGAACGCATTTTGATTGTTTCAGTGTACCTATTCCCTACCGATGAACATCGCTACATGACATCAATAGTTGATGGCTTCAAGCAATTCTCATTGGCGCGCATTGAACAAACACCAGCGATCATGCATCACAGCCAATTAACGACCAATTTGCTTTCGGCTCTCCATGATCGTTTTGCTCCACAAGATCATTTCAACGTGTTCGTTCACCACGGTGCGCCTATGCTAGATAACCCAGGTCACCAATCGATCCATTACTGTGATGATCTACTCGGCAAATTATCGCAACGCAACTTCACTTGCTCGCTCGAAGGCGCATGGCCATTTAAGTTAGTGAAAAATGAAATGGTTCGCCGCATTAAAGAGCAATATACAGGCCAAGGCCGACCGCTTCTTAATCTAGTTCCACTACTGCTTGTATCGGGTAACCACTTCATCAACGATCTTAAAGAAATTAAAGAGATGCTGGCAGAAGACGCTGACGTTCAAGTGGCAGAGCCAATCCAAGGTGACAAGTTCTGCATGCTCGATATGCCAGAACTGTTACAGATTATCGATAAGCAAATTAAAGAAGGCTTAATTCGTTTAGGTGCACCAGAGGAAGAGAAATAATCATGGCAAAACTAACACTGGTAGGCTTAGGGCCTGGCGCAATAGACCTAGTCACACCCGCAGCGCAACAAGCGGTAAAGAATGCAGATGTCGTTGCAGGCTACAAGCCGTATGTAGAATCAATCAGCACACTAATCGACACTCAAGAAGTCATTCAAAGTGGTATGACTCGCGAATGGGACCGCGCTCAAGCCGCAGTAGAAGAAGCAGCAAAAGGTCGAGAAGTCGTATTGGTATGTTCTGGGGATTCTGGCATGTACGCGATGGCGCCTTTAGTGCTTGAATTATTGGAGCAAAACGCAGAATTAAACGCACAAGTTGAACTGGATATTATTCCGGGCATCACCGCGGCTAACGCCTGTGCTTCTTTAGTTGGTGCACCTCTTGGTCACGATAGTTGTACCATTTCTCTGTCTGACTTATTAACGCCTTGGGAAGTGATTACCAAGCGGATTGAAGCCGCGGCAATGGCTGATTTTGCGATTACCTTCTACAACCCTCGCTCTAAAAAGCGAACTCAGCACATTGAAACTGCACGTGAAATCCTTTTGGAACATCGTGCCCCAAATACTCCCGTTGCTATCGTGAATGCTGCGTATCGTGATGAGCAAAAAGTCACACTGACAACACTGGCTGAATTTACCAAAGTGGAATTTGGTATGAACGCCGCGGTCGTGATAGGTAACAGCAACAGCTACCGATTTGGTGATTGGATCGTAACACCGCGTGGCTACACCAATAAATATCAACTGAAAGACGGCAAGGTACTAGAAGGTCAAAAACGTGGCCATTCATTAAAAGTGGAACCTAAAACAGAATCAGTGACGGAAGAGGCAAACTAGTATGACGGTATTTTTTATCGGCGCAGGGCCGGGTGACCCAGATTTAATCACAGTGAAAGGCGCACGCTTAGTTGAAGAGTGCCCTGTGATTGTTTACGCAGGCAGTTTAGTGCCAAAAGCCGTCATCGATCGCGCTCACCCTGATGCACTGGTCTATAACTCCGCTGACATGGATCTTGATGATCTAACCAATGTGTACCTAACCGCACACGAAAAAGGTCAAAACGTTGCACGCGTTCAAACTGGCGATCTTTCGATTTACTCGTCTCTTGCAGAACAAACACGTCGCTTGAACGAACTTGGCATTGATTGGAAAGTGGTTCCGGGCGTGTCCTCTTTCCAAGCGAGTGCCGCAGCTCTTGGCCAAGAACTGACGCTACCTGAAAAGTGCCAGACCATTATTCTTAGCCGAGCATCAGGTCGAACGCCTGTTCCTGAAAAAGAGAATCTACGCGCCCTTGCCTCTCACGAAGCAACACTGTGTTTATTTCTTAGTGCAACATTGATTCGTAAAGTGGTTCGTGAATTATCGGATGTTTACCCGCAAGATTGGCCAGTGGCTGTCGTTGAAAAAGCCAGCCACCCTGAACAGCGAATATTCCGTTCTACATTAGGTACAATCGCCCAAATTATGCATGATGAAAATATACGTTCTACCGCGATGATAATCGTCAGTAAAGTGTTGGGCGATAATGACTTTATTGACTCTAGACTCTACGATCCGACCTTCTCACACGCTTGCCGAAAAGCACGTGTCGTTGAAGAGGGTGTCGCTGAAAGTGGAACATTGGAAGACGATAAGAGCGCAGACTAACCTCGCTCATTAGCTGTTGATTGGTTTATGCGTTTATTCATTTTCACTATCCAGTCAGCAGCATTATTTGGCAGATATGATGATCTTTTTTGATTTAAATTTTGGTTATTCAAGTTTAGCGATCGCGCTAATGATGATCGCAGCTTTGATGCTTGATCACTTACTAGGTGAGCCTAAACGATTTCACCCTTTGATCGGTTTTGGCTATGCGGTTGAGAAAATCGAGAAGCTGTTAAACCGAGCCACTAAATTCTCAGGTTTGATCGCATGGATAGCTGCGACTGTTCCATTGTGCTTACTCAGCTTTTGGCTACAACATACGCTACTAAGCATGGGGAACACATTAGGCTTTTGGCTATTTAATATCGTGGTTCTGTATATCGCGATAGGTCAACGTAGCCTGCTTGAGCACGCCCAGTGGATCCACCAGCCGCTGAGCCAAGGTGATCTTGATTTAGCGCGAGAGAAAGTTGGTTGGATCGTTAGCCGTAATACTGAAACCATGGATCAACGCCAGATCACGTCATCGACGATTGAGTCGGTATTAGAGAATGGTAACGATGCGATCTTCGGCACTCTATTTTGGTTTGCACTGCTTGGGGCTCCAGGGGCATTACTGTTCCGATTAGTGAACACACTTGATGCGATGTGGGGCTACAAAAATGAACGCTGGCTAGAATTTGGCTATGTGGCAGCAAAAGTAGATGATGTGATGGGCTGGGCACCTGCGCGCTTAACCGCACTTAGCTACAGCCTTTTAGGCAACACTAAGTTGGCTCTAAAATGCTGGAAAGAACAAGCTAAACATTGCTCGAGTCCAAACGGTGGCCCCGTAATGACATCAGGTGCCGGCGCACTACAAATCATCATAGGTGGCGATACTTATTACCACGGAAAACTTGTGAAAAAACGTCCGATGGGAAAAGGTAATATTGCGACTTTAGAAGATATTCCACGAGCCATATCTTTGGTCCAAAAAACCAGTGTGCTTTGGGCCATCGTAATGCTACTGCTTTCTCTTTTAACTCTTTGTTTATTTTGATTTCATGTCTATTTTAACTCTTTACTTTAAGTACGCTAATGACGATTAAACAACACTCAACCTCAAACGAACTTCCGCATCACGGTGGTAAGTTAATCGAGTTTTCATTGCGCTATCAAAGGCCAATCGAACAATGGGTCGACCTTTCAACTGGAGTAAGCCCGCACCACTACCCTATACCTGAAATCCCTGCATCGGTATGGAATCGGCTACCAGAAGACGATGATGGCTTAATCACAGCCGCGCAAACCTACTATCAAAGTGATGCCTTGTTACCCGTAGCTGGCAGTCAGGCAGCCATTCAATCGCTACCTCATATGATTGCAAAGACACAGCCAACATTGACGTACATCCTATTGCCTCATACGGGTTACAAAGAACATCAACATGCGTGGCAGCAGTACGCAGAACAAAGCATACAAGCCGTCATATTCGACTTTTACCGACACAAACCGACAATCGAACAGCTGAAAACGGCAGACGTGGTCGTAGTGATTAATCCCAATAATCCAACCGCACTGAATGTGCCACCAAGTGAAGTACTGACTTGGCTAAATCATATCCAAGATCATTCAACGCTCGTGATTGATGAAGCGTTTGTAGACTGTACTCCTGAGCTTTCAGTGTTACCAAGTTTCCCAACAGGAGTACCTGACAATCTAATAGTCCTGCGATCAGTGGGTAAATTTTTTGGGCTGGCAGGGATTCGCGCAGGCTTTTGTTTTGCCTCGCCATTGCGTTTAAATATTCTTAAACAACACCTTGGACCTTGGACACTCAGTGGCCCAACTCGCTATGTCACCACACATGCCTTACTCAACTCCAATTGGCAAAAGAAAAACCGCCAACGCCTACATGAAGAGGCTCAGCGTATGAACCAAATCTTACAACTACATTTTGGCCAAATGGCGGGCTCGGTAAAAATAACATCACAGATACTCTTTCACCGAGTTGAAATTTCAGATTCGGCATCATGGCACCATCAGCTCGCCAAGTTAGGGGTTTTTACTCGTCATTGTGATGAAAACGATGCACTTCGTTTCGGGTTACCCGCCAACGAATCACAATGGCAAGCGCTCACTCGCGCACTCGAACAACTCAAGGAATAATTATGTCTACAGCTTACTGTTCTGCCCTAGTGGTAGGCGCACCTTCTTCTGGAAGCGGAAAAACAACCGTGGTCGCCGCTCTAGCAAGAGCTTTGGTTCAACAAGGAAAGAAAGTTCGAGTATTCAAAACTGGGCCTGATTTTATTGATCCACAATTTCTATCTATTGCATCAGATACGCCCACTTACCAATTGGATTTGTGGATGTGTGGTGAAGCGGAATGCCAACACTTAATTTACCAAGCAGCCCTAGAAGCGGATGTGATTCTAATTGAAGGCGTAATGGGTATGTTTGATGGCAAATGCTCAAGTGCTGATATTGCGGCTAAATTTAACCTTCCGATGTTGGCCGTGGTAGATGCTGGCGCAATGGCACAAACCTTTGGAGCCATTGTAAATGGCTTATCGACATTCCGTGATGACGTGGATGTATTTGGTGTAGTTGCAAACCGCGTAGGTTCTGAACGTCACGCTGAAATGCTAAAAGAAAGCCTAAAACCTGAAACCGAGTTTTGTGGTTGGTTACCAAAAGACATGGATTTGTCGCTGCCAGAACGCCACTTAGGTTTAGTACAAGCACAAGAGTTAGATGACATAGAAGAGCGACTTAATCACGCAGCCAAGCTACTACTAGAACATGGTGATATCCCATTACCAACAGCACAAGCATTTGAAAAACCAAAGCAAGCACTACCAGCCAGACATGAATCATTGACTGGTCATACAATTGCAGTAGCTCGTGATAATAGCTTTGCTTTCTTGTATCAAGCCAACCTTGATTTGTTGATCGAATTGGGGGCAAAACTGTCATTTTTCTCACCGCTTGCACATGATGATTTACCAGTGTGTGACGCTTTGTATTTACCAGGAGGTTATCCTGAATTACATATGGATAAGCTAGCGCTCAATCATGCGTTGAAGCAGCAAATCATCACACACATTGAACAAGGAAAACCTTGCCTAGCCGAATGTGGTGGCATGCTATACCTCAACAAAGCATTGACTGATACAGAAAGCCAAACAGAAAACATGGTTGGCGCGTTAAATGCCAAAGCGACTATGCAGAAAAAGCTAGCCGCGCTAGGGATCCTAGAAGCTAATTTCAATGGTCAAATGCTGCGTGGTCATACTTTCCATTATTCAAAAACAGACAGTAAAGAAACCGTGCTAACTCAACCTGAATCTCAATATGGTAGGCCAACCGATCCTGTTTGGATAAAACAAAGCACCATCGCTTCTTATGCTCATTGGTACTTCCCGTATAACCCTGATTTGGTAGCGAAAATATTCAAAGGAGCACTTTATTAAGTATGGGTGAAAAAATGCGCCTTAAACGCTTTGACTAAGAACAGCCTGTCAAAAGTTGATATTTGCCGCTTCACGGTCAATAGTTAAAATAATGTTAACGAACAAATCAAGATCAGACTTTGTTTCGTGAACTATTTAGCTGATGCGCGCTTACATCAAAGACGTCGCCAAGTCGGGCATCGAGTTTCGTTCGCTGCAATTTAACTGCAGCGCAGGTAGAAAACCGATCAAGGAGGATCTATGCCTCGTACATTGAATACACAAGACTTCGACGATAAACAAAAAGAAATCAAAGACTTAGAATACGCTCGTACAATACCATGTAATCAGGTGAGCATTTCAGCGCCCTTTCATTGGTTGTCGCTTGCTCTGCACGACTTAGTGAGAATGCCATTAATCAGCGCATTTTACGGTTTGTGCTTTATGGGTGCGGCCATCGCCATTGTTCAACTTGTCCAATGGCAAGGAACACATTTAGTCGTTATGCCAAGCTTGATTGTGTACATGCTAATAGGGCCGTTTCTTGCCCTAGGCTTATATGACGCAGCCTGGGAAAGAGAAAAGGGGCACAACGCTAGCCTACTGCACTCGATGAAAGCCATCACACGCAACTCAACCCACCAATGGGCGTTTGCGATTGTATTAATGGTCGCGATGATATTCTGGATGCGTATCGCTGCATTATTGCACGCGCTTTACCCTTCAGTGCAAGGTGCACCATTGACCGAATTTGCTCCCTTCTTAATTACAGGGTCTGTGATTGGTTTTGTTATCGCTAGCCTGATATTTAGTATCTCAGCATTTTCAATTCCACTAATGATGGAGAGACGTGTAGATGTAATGAGTGCCATTTTTACTAGCTTCAACGCTGTTAAATCAAACATCCCTGCGATGGTCGTTTGGGCTGGTATCATTGGTACTGGTATCTTAGTCGGCTTCGCGACCTACGGTGTGGGTATGATTGTAACGATGCCATTACTTGGTTACGGAACCTGGCATGCTTACCACGAAGTCATCAAAAAGAAACATCATGTTTAAATCGTTTCACGATCGATGAGCAATGTTATGATGAGGCCTTAGCTTAAACGCTGAGGCTTTTTTTTGGAGTTAACAACCCTTGTCTTACACCCCGCAACAACATCGAGTAAATAAAAAACTGGGCGAATGCCTAGCTATTGCTAATCAACATTTTTCTCGTGAATTTCCATGCCCAACCGTCACTTACAAGTTAAGAGGAAAGGCAGCGGGAAAAGCCTACCTCCAGTTAAACGAGATAAAACTCAACCAAGTGCTATTCAGCGAAAATGAAGACGCCTTTATTAGCGAAGTCGTACCTCATGAACTCGCACATCTCATCACATATCAGGTCTTCGGACGAGTTAGGCCTCACGGCAATGAGTGGAAATACGTGATGGAAAAGGTATTCAATGTACCGGCCAGAACGACCCACAGCTTGGAAATCACCTCAGTGCAGGGCAAAACTTTTGAGTATCGCTGTGATTGCACCACTTATCCCCTGTCGATAAGACGACACAACAAAGTCATCCGCAACCAATCAACGTATCGTTGCCAACAATGCCAGCAAACCTTAGCTTTTACCGGCCTTCAATTGAGCTAAGTCTTAAGCTCACAAAGTAACGCGAATAAATGTAATAGAGAGAACTAACATTTGAGTGCTAGACTGTTGTTTATCATACTTTCATCAGTCTTTCTCTATGCAAAAAACCACTCTAAAAGTATTTGGCCTATCGGTGTCATTTTACCTATCAATAGTATTTGGACTACTGGTAACCCAAAGCGTTTTCGCCGCTCCACCAAGTTCGTTCTCCAAAGCTAAAAAAGAAGCCGTGAAGATTTATCTCGATCACCCGACTTCATTTTATTGTGGTTGTGACATCACTTGGAAAGACAAAAAGAAAGGTATCCCCGACCTCGACGGCTGTGGTTATCAAGTGAGAAAACAACAAAAGCGCGCTTCCCGTATTGAGTGGGAGCACGTGGTTCCAGCTTGGCAATTCGGCCACCAGCGTCAGTGCTGGCAAGATGGCGGACGTAAGAACTGCACTCGCAACGACAAAATATTTAAATCGATGGAAGCCGACCTTCATAATCTAACTCCGGCAATTGGCGAGGTTAACGGTGATCGCTCTAATTACAATTTCAGTCAGTGGAATGGAATGGATGGCGTTAGCTATGGTCAATGTGAAATGCAGGTCAACTTCAAGCAGCGCAAAGTGATGCCGCCAGACAGAGCAAAAGGCTCTATCGCGCGTACTTATCTTTACATGAGCCAAGAGTATGGCTTCAAGCTCTCTAAGCAGCAGACTAACCTGATGATGGCGTGGAACAATCAGTTTCCTGTCGATAAGTGGGAATGTACTCGTGATGAGCGAATCCATGCCATCCAGGGGAATCACAACCCATTTGTATTCCCTGCTTGTAAATAACACGACTCAGGCAACCAACATCTCCAATTGCCTCCATCTCAAACAAGAGTTTCAGAATTGCCTCTGAAACTCTTGCTCTACCCTTGTTTTTTCAACTAAAAGCATCCATGTTAGGCAGAGACAAAATACCCAAATGACACTATTTATAGGTTTACCAGCATGAGAATCCCTCGTATCCATCACCCAGAACGCATTCATCAGTTAGGTTCACTCGCTTTAGGCGAAGATGCCGCGGGTCATGTTGGTCGAGTCCTTCGTATGAAAGAAGGTCAAGATGTTCTTCTATTTGATGGCAGTGGTGCTGAATTCCCAGCGACAATTGCTGAAGTATCAAAAAAGAACGTCACAGTTAATGTTACTGAACGTATCGAACGTAGCAGCGAATCTCCGTTAGACTTACATTTAGGCCAAGTGATTTCACGTGGCGACAAAATGGAATTCACGATTCAAAAATCGGTTGAGCTTGGTGTCAACACCATTACCCCGCTGATTTCAGAGCGCTGTGGCGTTAAGCTTGATACTAAACGCTTCGAGAAAAAGCTCGCACAGTGGCAAAAGATTGCTATCGCGGCATGTGAACAGTCTGGCCGTAATACGGTTCCCGTTATTCGCCCAATCATGCAACTTGAAGAGTGGTGCAGCGAACCGAGTGAAGCGTTAAAGCTAAACCTGCACCCTCGTGCAAAATACTCAATTAATACCCTTCCAGAACCCATCAGTAAGGTACGCCTATTGATCGGTCCTGAGGGGGGACTGTCAGCTGAAGAAATCGGTATGACAGAACAATACAAATTTGAAGAGACGCTACTCGGTCCACGTGTACTTCGTACCGAAACTGCTGCTCTAACCGCAATTACTGCCTTACAAGTCCGTTTTGGCGATCTAGGCTAGGAGAAAGAAATGATCAAACTTGGCATCGTAATGGATCCAATTTCATCCATTAACATCAAAAAAGACTCTAGCTTTGCCATGATGCTTGAAGCTCAGCGTCGTGGTTACGAAATCCATTACATGGAAATGGATGATCTACATTTAGATCAAGGCGTAGCCATTGCTGACACTAAGGTTGTTGAACTAAAAGAAGATCCAAACGGTTGGTACGAGTTCAAATCAGAACAGACTATCGCGCTATCCGATTTAGATGCGGTCCTGATGCGTAAAGATCCTCCGTTTGATACTGAGTACATCTACGCGACTTACATTCTTGAGCGAGCTGAAGAGAACGGCGCACTTATCGTCAATAAGCCACAAAGCCTACGTGACTGTAACGAGAAGTTGTTCACGGCATGGTTCCCTGAACTGACACCAACCACCATCGTGACTCGTAAAGCTGAAAAGATTAAAGCGTTCCGAGAAGAGCACGGTGACGTGATTCTAAAACCACTTGATGGCATGGGTGGCGCGTCAATCTTCCGTGTGAAGGAAGGCGATCCTAACGTATCAGTGATCATCGAAACACTGACCAACCACGGTCAAAACTACGCAATGGCACAAACCTTTGTTCCAGACATCAGCAATGGTGATAAGCGTATTCTTGTGGTTGATGGTGAGCCAATGCCTTACTGCCTGGCGCGTATTCCTGCTAAAGGGGAAACTCGAGGTAACCTTGCCGCTGGTGGTACCGGTGAAGCTCGCCCGCTGAGTGAAACAGACTGGGCTATCGCAAGAGCAGTTGCTCCTGCACTGAAAGAGAAAGGTTTAATCTTTGTTGGACTTGATGTTATCGGTGACAAACTGACTGAAATCAACGTGACAAGCCCTACTTGTATCCGTGAAATTGAAGCTGCTTTTGATATTTCGGTAACGGGCAAATTAATGGATGCAATCGAGCGTCGCGTTAACGCTAAATAGCCTAAACTAAAGAAAGCCTTAGCTATTCGAAAACACAAAAATATCTAGGCAAAGAACAATGAGCGGCTTTACGCCGCTCTTTTTCCTTTACTGGGAACACACTGGCAGGAGGCTCTATGAATTTAACGAACCACTTTCTGGTCGCTATGCCCGGAATGAAAGACCCATACTTTCAAAACTCGGTGATCTACCTTTGTGAGCATAATGACGAAGGCGCAATGGGTCTGATGATCAACGCTCCTATTGATGTCACTGTCGGCAGCATGCTCAAACAAGTTGAGGTTGATTCTGAACAACCAAAATCCAACCAAGCAAGCCTTGATAAGCCAGTTTTAAATGGTGGACCTGTAGCAGAAGACCGCGGGTTTATTTTGCACAAGCCCAAAGGCAGCTATCAATCCAGCATCAACATGACGGATCAAATCTCAGTAACAACATCAAAAGATATCTTGATGGTGTTAGGGACTGAAGATGAACCGAACAATTATCTGGTTGCACTTGGTTATTCTGGGTGGGAGCCTGGCCAGTTGGAGATAGAACTGACCGAGAACTCATGGCTAACCGTTGAAGCCGATCCAAAGGTCATCTTTGACACACCGATCTCGGACCGCTGGAAAGTTGCGGTACAAATGTTAGGTATTAATGCCGCTCAGCTTTCAGCAGACGCAGGCCACGCCTAAACCAACCCAACCCAGCTCAGCTCAGCTCAGCTCAGCTCAATAAAGTAAACACTCAAACACAGATTAATTTGGAAGCCCCATGTCACGAACAATTATGGCATTTGACTACGGTACAAAAAGTATCGGCAGTGCGATTGGACAAGAAATCACAGGCACAGCAAGCCCCCTGAAAGCCTTTAAAGCCAAAGATGGCATCCCAAACTGGGACGATATCGAGAAGCAAATTAAGGAGTGGCAACCGAATCTGATTGTGGTTGGCCTTCCTACCGACCTTCATGGTAAAGATCTAGCAGCTATTACACCCAGAGCGAAGAAATTCGCTAACCGTCTTAAAGGACGCTTTGGTGTGGATGTTGAACTGCATGATGAAAGACTTTCTACGACAGAAGCAAGGGCCGACCTTTTTGAAATGGGCGGCTATAAAGCGCTAAGTAAAGGTAACGTCGATAATCAATCAGCCGTTGTAATTCTAGAGAGCTGGTTTGAAGCACAATATGGCTAAGTTATTTATTTAGCAAACTCGAGCAAGCTTATGATCCCTTGCCATTTTAACTGCGTAATGGAGGAGCGATAAAAGAAAAGAACTTGGGAGTTCATATGAAAATTTTTCTAGCAATATTCATAGCGTTATCTATAACGGCATGCAGCTCAATGGGAAGCGGTTCCGCGGGTTACGACGGTCAACAGTACCCGTCAAAAATCAAATTAGAAAAGGAGCGCGGTTACTCATATGATAACCATCGCTCCAACATGCACTCATCTAACATGCATTAAGTTATAAACGAATAAAACCCGCCACAGAAGCGGGTTTTGTGTTTATCAACAAAGCCGTGACTTAGCCCATATCAATCTTAACGCCAGCCAACGCACCAGTTCCGTAGTCATCATCGCCACGTTTGGTCTTGAGCATTAAACGCAAGTCATTGGCAGAATCTGCACTATGGAATGCATCATCCTCGCTAATCTTGTCCGCAACCACTAAATCATACAAAGCTTGGTCAAAAGTCTGCATACCAATCTCTTTCGATTTGGCCATGGTCGCTTTTAACTCATGCAACTCACCACGACGAATCAAGTCAGATATACGAGGGCTATTCAGCAGAATTTCGAAGACACCATGACGACCATTGCCATTTTTATCGCGTATTAACTGCTGAGCGACCACACCACGCAGATTCATCGACAGATCAAACAGGAACTGTTCTTTCTGCTCTTTCGGCACCAAGTGAAGAATACGCTCTAGCGCCTGGTTAGCGTTATTGGCATGCAGGGTTGCCATACACAAGTGACCCGTTTCAGCAAAGGTCATCGCGTATTCCATGGTTTCACGACTACGGATTTCGCCAATCAAAATCATATCAGGGGCTTGGCGTAACGAGTTTTTAAGCGCGACTTCATAGCTTTCGGTGTCGAGTCCAACCTCTCGTTGAGTCACGATGCACTTTTTATGTTCGTGTACGAATTCAATCGGGTCTTCAACCGTCAAGATATGACCTGAACGATTGGTATTGCGATAGCCTGTCATCGCAGCCATCGAGGTCGATTTACCAGAGCCAGTCGCACCAACCACCAGCACAAGCCCGCGCTTAGCGATTGAAAGGTCTTGTAGTACGTCAGGAAGCTTTAATTGCTCAAAGGTAGGGATGTTAGTCTCGATGCGACGAATTACTGCTCCTGGCAGCTCTCGCTGAAAGAACGCACTGACACGAAAACGACCAAAATTACGCACGATAGCAAAATTAGCCTCACGCGTTTGCTTGTATTCATCTCGTCGATCTTGATCCATCATCGCATCAAGTAATTGAGCAACCTGAGCCGCATTCAGCTTCTCTCCTTGGGGGCGTAATTCACCATCCACACGAAAAAGGATTGGCGCATCGACAGTGATATAAAGATCCGACGCCTTTTGAGAGAGCATCCCTTCAAGAATTTGATTCAATTCCATTTTGTTCACCTTGATTAAAACATTGAGGTTTCAATTTCGATCTTTTTCTCGACCTCTTCCGAGTCAACCAAGCCTTGTGCCATCAGTTGTTTCGCGTTTTGCTCCATGGTCTGCATACCATGTGCCGCGCCCGTTTGAATAATCGAGTACATCTGCGCGACTTTATCTTCACGAATCAAGTTTCGGATTGCAGGTGTCGCCATCATGATTTCGTGACAAGCGACACGACCACCACCGACACGCTTTAGTAACTTCTGGGCAATCACCGAACGTAACGATTCAGACAGCATCGAACGAACCATATCTTTGTCGCTACCCGGGAATACATCGATAATACGGTCTACGGTTTTTGCTGCAGAGCTAGTATGCAAAGTACCAAAAACTAAGTGACCAGTTTCAGCTGCGGTTAGCGCTAAGCTGATCGTCTCTTGGTCACGAAGCTCACCAACAAGGATAACGTCTGGATCTTCACGTAACGCACTGCGCAGCGCAGCTTTAAAGCTGTGAGTATCACGGTGAACTTCACGCTGGTTGACTAGGCATTTATTGTTGGTGTGAACGAATTCAATTGGGTCTTCAATGGTCAGAATGTGTTTGTTGTGATTACGGTTTACATAATCAACCATCGCCGCCAAAGTTGTCGATTTACCAGAACCCGTAGGGCCAGTCACCAGCACTAAGCCTTTTTCATAATTGGCAATTTTTTCAAAAATATCAGGTGCGCCCAATTGCTCTAACGTTGGGATTTCTACAGGGATGGTTCGAAAGACCGCTGCGCACCCACGAGCTTGGTTAAAAGCATTAACACGGAATCGACCAACATTGGGTAATTCAAAAGAGAAGTCGACTTCCAATTTCTCCTCAAACTCACCGCGCTGTGAGTCGTCCATGATCTCAAAAACTAAACGATGCACATCAGCATGACTCAAAGCTGGGATTCCAAGCTTCCTTACTTCACCATCTATACGTACCATTGGAGATACACCCGCAGAAAGATGTAGATCTGACGCGTTATGCTTTACACTAAAATCTAGTAACTCAGTGATATCCATTTATTTTCCCTTAAGTAAAGTCAGCTATGAGTAGTATTCAACAAAATATCGAACAAATCACCTCACAGATTCGTAGTGCTGAGCAAAAGTGCGGACGAGCTCCAGAGTCCGTGCAACTTTTAGCCGTCAGTAAAACTAAACCTATTGATGCGATTCGAGAAGCCGCACTCGGAGGCCAAGTTGCCTTTGGTGAAAACTATGTTCAAGAAGGTGTCGATAAAGTAAAACACTTTTCAGAACAACATTCTAACCTAAATTTAGAATGGCATTTTATTGGCCCAATTCAATCCAATAAAACCCGCCCTATCGCAGAAAGCTTCCAGTGGGTGCATTCTGTCGATCGCGATAAAATCGCGCAAAGGCTTAATGATCAACGACCAAACGAGCTTCCACCTCTACAAATACTCATTCAAGTGAACACCAGTGGTGAAGATTCGAAATCAGGAACGTCAGAAGAGACAGTTTTTGCACTCGCAGAGTTGATTTCATCGCTCCCCAACCTCACTTTAAGAGGATTGATGTCGATTCCTGCAAACGTATCTGACTATCAATCTCAGCTTAATGCATTTTCTCAACTGGCGGAGCTTAAAGGCAAGCTAGCCGTGAAGTATCCAAACATCGATACCCTTTCGATGGGTATGAGTGGTGATATGGATGCAGCAGTTGAGGCTGGTAGCACAATGGTTCGTATTGGAACGGCTATTTTCGGAGCTCGTGATTACACGAAATAGCCTTAGTAAGTAACTAACGACAAGTACAAGTACAAGTATTGATACAGCTTCGCTTTAACCGCGCAGCGACACGCTCAGGATTTTATATATGGAACATAAGAACATCGCCTTTATTGGGGCGGGAAATATGGTTCGCTCGATTGTAGCGGGCTTAGTGGCGAGTGGTTACCCAGCACAAAATATTACTGCAACAGCACCTTCAGACACCAGAAGGCTGCCGTTAGAGCAAGAATACGGCATCAATACCACCAGCGATAATATTGCCGCAGCAGAGCAAGCCGACGTTGTTGTACTATCAGTGAAGCCACAAATGATGGCTGATGTATGTAAACCCTTACAAAGCATCGACTTTAGCAACAAACTGGTTATCTCAATTGCTGCGGGTATTAATGCGAATCGACTCAATGAGATGTTAAACTGCCAGCTAAACCTTGTCCGTGTTATGCCAAACACGCCATCACTGCTTGGTAAAGGGATGAGCGGCCTTTATGCTGACTCAACGGTTAGTCAGGGCGATAAAGAGTTCGCATCTCAGCTAATGCAAGCCGTAGGTCAAGTAAGTTGGGTAGAGCAAGAGTCTGGCATCAACAACATCATTGCGGCGGCGGGGAGTGCTCCGGCTTACTTCTTCCTGTTTATGGAAGCGATGCAAGCTGAAGCTATCAATCAAGGTTTTGACCAAGAAACCGCTCGTAAACTAGTGCAGCAGTCTGCATTAGGTGCGGCAGAAATGGTAGTTGCGAATCCAAATACTGAGTTATCTACTCTACGTGAACAGGTGACTTCAAAAGGCGGCACGACCGCAGAAGCACTACGCACGTTTAACGAACATCAACTATCAGACATCGTAGCAAAAGCCATGCAAGCGGCGGTTGCTCGAGCTGAAGAGATGGAAAAACTGTTTTAATACTAGTTACAAGTACAAAAGCATTGTGTCGTTCGGGTGATACCTAAGCGGCAAGTAAATCCGAAAAAGGAAACAATATGAATTCGATGAGCTTTCTGATCTCGACCGTTTTTGATCTTTACATCATGGTTGTGATCTTGCGTATCTGGCTACAAGCATCACGTGCAGATTTCTACAACCCGTTCTCACAATTTATCGTAAAAGCGACACAACCGGTTGTTGCCCCACTACGCCGAGTTATTCCATCAATAGGCAGCCTTGACCTTGCGACGGTTGTATTCGCTTATGTGCTGTGTGTACTTAAGTTCGTCGCTCTAAACTTGATTATCTCTGGCGGTGCGGCTGTATTTGATATCAGCTTCCTGATCTTTGGTGCACTATCTCTGCTCAAAGCAGCTGGTGGCTTAATTTTCTGGGTTCTGCTAATCCGTGCAATTCTGAGCTGGGTTAGCCAAGGCCGTAGCCCAATCGAATACGTATTCCACCAGTTAACAGAACCAATGCTAGTTCCAATTCGCCGCATCCTTCCTGATATGGGTGGCTTCGACCTAAGTGTGCTGGTTCTGTTCATTGTTCTGCAATTTGCGAACTTCCTAATGGGCGACATGATCGGTCCTATTTGGTATCAACTATAATTCAAGTACGAACCTCAGGTACTTTGACGATGCCAAAAGCAGTTTGGGCCGAAGAAGACGATATTCTTCTTCGGCTCTATATCCAACCCAAGGCAAGCCGCGATAAAATCGTTGGCTTACACGGAGAGGAACTGAAAATTGCCATTACTGCACCACCGGTTGATGGCAAAGCAAATGCTCACTTAGCGAAATACCTTGCGAAACAATTTAAGGTCGCGAAAGGGCAAATTAAGATAGAAAAGGGAGAGCTCGGTCGGCATAAGCAAGTTCGAATATGCTCACCAAGCCAGATCCCAACTGAAGTCAAAGCCATCCTATGATGGCTTTATCATATATTTAACATATTGATTTAAAGTGAATAATTACAAGTAATGGCCACAAAAAGACCACAACTTGATATGTAAGAGATTCCAAGTCCGCGCGTTGGGAGTTCGAATCGGTCCCCCTGACATACAATAAAAAGGCCGCTAGAAATAGCGGCCTTTTTGTCTATGTGCCTTACCAAAATTGTCACGTGGTTTCATGAAACCATGTAACAATAACAGTAAAAAATAAAGGTTTGGGTATCAATGCTACTGTCGTCGAACATTAAAGACTATAACACTCACAATAAAATATGTTGCCTTTTAGTCGTACATTTCAGGTAGAGAACCAGCTAAGAAAATGATCATTTCTCGTTTGCTCATACCCGCCGAGTTTCCATTTTCACGTAAGTAGCGTATAGAAAAGATATCGGCGTAATGAGGTGAGGATTCTACGTTTTCTTGTTGTAGAAAGTTATTGTAAGCATCTTGGATACTGGTACGAGCAATTGAATTCCAATACAGAGTATTTGGGTCATTTCTTGGCATATAAGCCTCCTGATTTAAATAATTATAATACAACGGTTTTGTATGAAAATGCATTTATAACAAACCGTTCAGAGAGGTTCGCAACGCGAGGGGGAGATGCTCTATTTAAAAAGCCCCTTTCGGGGCTTCAATTAGCGTGTGTTTGAAAGATCAATCATGACAACTGTGTGCATTATGTTCGCCATGTGTTGACTGATGATGGAAGGAATAGTCAAAGTCATGCCAATCCAAATCATCAAATGCATAGGCGCTGCCCGCTGCAATTCCGACTAATAACAGTAAAGCGATGGTTAGCTTTTTCATGTATAACCTCCTAGTTAGTAGGGTTTTAAGCCCAGCGACATTGTTGATCACCAGAGTCAAATATTGTTACAACTTTACTTTTCTTTACGAAACAATGTGATGCTTAGTTTCCGTGTTCTTGGCTTTAGTCATTGTCATTCTCCCATTCTAATTTTGAGATACGCTTATCGTGCTCTTGCTGCGTTCGTGTCACTTTAGCAGTAAGTAAATTGTCCATACGGTTAAGGCTGGGGTCATCTCACCTGTGAGGCTCGCTAATGCGTTTATGATTGCACCGTCCAAGGCTTCTCCCCCTTAGATTTATGTGAAAAGAACTCAAGCAGATAACGCACCATTGAGCGCATCCCCAATGTATCGATAACCACCGCAAAGACGACGTACCAGTAATAATCAGGGATGACTTCGAGCGAACTAAACCCTTGTGCTACGTAACTTGCGTAATCGGGGATAAAAGCCAGCATGAGAGGGATAAAGACAACCAGTAGGATGAACTCATCTTTCCAGCCGCGTTGCTTGATACTCAACTCATCGAGGTTAGCGGATTGCTCATCACCGGATTGCAATCGTCTTACTTTTGCTGTGTGCCTTTCTTGCTCCATCTCATCTTGTCGTTTGAGCTTATTGGCCTTATTGATACCGTGTTGCTTGTACGCATCAATACCGCCTGTAATGAGGTTTGCAATGGCGCCTATCATGAGTAAACCCGCTTATCGAGTTCAACATGAGGGCCATCCTTAAAGCTCACCCAATCACCGCCCCACACAATCGGAATATTAAGTTCATCAGCCGCCTGCTTAAACGCCCAACTCACTTGCTCGTAATAACTAAAGCCCCACGTCACCTTGCCGTTTTCGTCGTACACCACAAAATCAATCGCATGACCGGACTGATGACGGCTTTTTTTGTTGTAACCGTCTAGCTGGCTTGCGCCTTGTTTAAATAAGGCGTTTTGCTCGTCGACCGTTCGCTTGCCTGACGTAATGCCAAAATCAAACGGGGTTAGCTCAATGGCTCTACGAACCACGCGCTTTAAATCGGTATGAACACCCATCATGCGCGATTCACTTCGCGCTGATAGGGCGAATTTACCGATCGCTTTATCGACTGTTTTTTTATTCATTAAATACCCCCCTAATAAAGCCAAGAGCACAATAAGTACACTCAACTTCTTCACGTTCATTATTCAAAGTCCGGCAAATGAGTGATAAGCAAGGTTCTAGCCTTTGCTCGTTTGGTGAGAACATCTGGCGGTACGACTTCGCCCGTTTCTACTTTGCGCGTTAAGTAAAAGTCCGTTGCATCAAGATAATGCCTTGCCTTAGCTCGCATTTCGGCCTGCTCATTCTCTTGTTGAGCCTTCGACGAGAAAACAAACGTTTTACCATCCCATCGGTAGAGCTCAGGAGCAGCTGCAATATTAGGAGCAAGCTGCATATCTAGACTCTTTAATCGATTCGAGGCTTGAGGGGCGTTAATTGTCACAATTCGCCCTTGTGTATCGACTTGAATCATTGTTGCGGCTCCTTAAAGACAGCGCGAGATACAAAACTCACGGTGATATCGATGTAAGAACAATAAAAGACAGCCTTTTTCGCCTCACTCGGCGTTAGAGCTGGAATGTAATAAATTCGAGTTCTTGGTGAAGGACTAAAGGGAAGCATAACGCGCCTATCGCTACCCGGTATTACCTCTCCGTCGGCATCGAGGTATTTAAAATTTAAATCCGTGTCGGATAAGTTCTTGGGGTTATCTTCATCAGCCCAACTGAGACTGACCTCTAATAGCTCCATATCATCGGATAACTCAAACTCAACCATGCGGTCTGTTGAGTCTGTGATTTTAGCGAAATGACGCTCGAACACTAACGACTGGAAGCCACCGACATATGGTGATTGACCCGTATTACCCGCATTACTCGATGGATTGTTAAGTGCAAACATTAGATAAACTCTCCTACTCGAACGCCATCACCCTCACCACCTTCTAAGGTAATGGCTTTGTTGCTTTGAATTAGCACATGACCACCCGCAACGACTTCAATAAAACCTTGCACTAATACAGAGTTGGCATTGGTTGCGTGCGTCTGTATGAAAAGCCCTTTGCGTTCATCTTTCCCCGCAATGCTTTGCTCATCCCCTGTCATGCTCAACGTCCCCTCATCTAACTTTTGTAAGGTGTATAACTCGGCCAGTTTTTCCACTGTGAGGACGTCATTTAGAATGCGCGTTTTTACTTCAGCTTGAACTTCACCGACTTTGATAGGGGCTTGAACTTCATCAACGGTAATTGGCGTTAAAATTTCGCTAATCGCTACCGAATTATTGATGTCGATTTTTTGCGCTTTGGTGATGATTGGAACATCAGCAACTTGATATTCAATCGTCACGGCATCCGCTTTGTGATTAAAAAGTTCAAGCTCATCAAAGCGAGTGATATCAACCGTGTCACCACGTTCAATCTCTACAGGTCGCAAAGCATCACCGCGAAGCATGACGGTATTACTCGCCTCACGCATGATGAGGTATTTCCCAGCCTGACCCGCGTTGAATTTAATGCTGTCGCCAGAGCTTAAGGTATGGAGTTGTATCATTGTCGACGCCCCGCGAACATATAAGCCATCGTTAATAACGAGACGAGAATCCCGACAATAAGAGACACATTTTTCAGTAACTCGTTATTGCTTTCGTTCTCACCCGTTTGCTCTCGCGCTTTTGCCGCGCCAGCTATAGCCAGTGCTGCTTTAGTGGTCTCCGTTTGTTGGCCTGCCATGGACTTAATCGAATCTATCGCGTGTGCACTCAAGTCGGTATTAGCATTCAATGCGTTCTCGCCAAAACTGAACGCGCCATCTAATGCGCTCTCACCAAACTGAAAAGACGCATCCACATTATCGGAAGCAAAATCTAAAGCGTTATTGCCAAAGTTGAACGCCTCTTCTGCAGTCTCACCCGCCACTGCCATCGCGCCATGGTCAGTCATACTTAAATTAATGTCAGAGTTTTCTATCCCTGACAGCGCAAAGCCATTGTTATCACCACCAATACCTTGGCTATTGCTTTTGTTTGTGGTCGTAGTTGTGGTTTGGGAGTCACTCTTTGAGCTACTTTTTCCACCCATATCCTTAAACCTTATTTGTAATACATGCTCATTCTTGTGAGTTTCAATCTCTCGAACAGGCAATCGTAATTTGCGTTGAATGTAGCGATAGGCTCCGCGCTTGCTAAAGTGGGCGCGAATGGAATCAAACCCATTTGCTTTACCGTGATTAATTGCACTGAGCGTACCCGCTGCCATATCACCCGCGAGCGCAACAACCACCAACTCCTTAGAGCCTGATGGTGATTGCTCACCGCGCAATAACATGTAGGTATCGTCCACTCGATAGAGGAACTCGCGCCCCTCTTTAACTTCAATTTCTGCTTGCGAGAGATAATCACCAAGGGCTTTACATAGCCTCGGCTTGGCATTGCCCCACGCTTCAGGAATTAGGTTACTTTCGAGTGAGAACATACAACGCGATCAAAGCCACCAATGCTATACCCCACCACGGTATGCCGTTGTTACTGCCAAAGTTCATTCCTCCAGCTGTAAAACCACTGTTATTGGTTGTATTGGAAGTATTACCTGATTGAGCGGGTCCCGAAGACCCACCCGTCAAGCCACCACCACCCGTTAAAGACGTTAATGAACCTAGCATTAGCGAAACACTCCCGATTTATAAGCAAGGTACAACAGGGCAATGACCGCCGCGGTTGTCAGTGCCTTGTTAACCCCTTGGCTCACACCAAACCCAAGTGCAGACCCAAGACCAAGACCGCCTAGACCAACAAAAAGTAATGGCATCACTATTTACCTTTCAATAGGACAACAAGAAGAACCAGCACTAACAGCGCTGCGATACCACCGCCTATGTAGAGCAAGGTGTTATCTTTTGCGACTGTCGCACCACCTTGCGGGGTTGTGACTGCATTGCCGTTATTGTCAACGACGGGCGTATTGGGTTGTTGAGTGGTGTTGGGGTTAGATGAATTACCACTATCACCAAACAACCAATCGGCATTTTCGCCCACGCTATCGAGCGCACCGCCCCCAAACTCTAAAAGGTCATCAAAAAAGCTCATATCGGCTCCTTAGCTTCGACCCGCGAGCATTTCAGGGCGAACCACTTTCACCGATTCAACCAAGATAGGAATTGAGCCTGCGACATCAGTCGTCGTAACGGAAAACTTCAAGTTAGAGCTGTGTTGTGTAGGGAATAGCTCATCGATAGAGAAACCACGCACAATAGGATCGAAGTGAAAGTAACCCGCTTGAGGTGTGCGTTCGTTACGCTTGGCGTTCGCTTCATTGATAAACTTGTTGGCTTCGTACTCTTTAACAAAGTCGCGCTCAACTTCGAGCTTAGTGATACCCGTGTGCATGAAGTGCGCACGACGCAAACTAATCAACGGGCTTGATACTAGGCTCGTGAATTCGTTTACCCCTTCCGCATTCGCGGGCATGGTTTCACGCTTAACCATTGGCACGATGATTCGTGCAGGTTGAGCATTCGTTACCCACGCATGGACTTGAATTGATAGCGGGTCGCCACTGGTTTTTGCTTTGAACTGAACGTCCAAGTGGATGTTGTCACCCGCTTCAGTGACAAGGCCTGTGTAGCGAACACCATTTTTAGTTCGTGCGGAAATGTCGCTAAATGGGATCACATAGTGACCTGCGGTATGAACACGTTGCTTGTAACGTTCCAACATCAGAATTTCAGCGCCTGTTAAGACATAAATTTCTTCTGCGTTAAGCGTAATCGACAAACGTTCAATATCGGCCGCTTCGGCATTGGTCTCTAACACCAGCTCTTGATAAGTCGGACCAACAGGGATAGGCAATGTACCTTTTTGTCCCCAAGCAGCGCCGACCATGGAGTTAAGTTTGATTGGTTTTACTGACATATTGATATCTCCTTAAAACCAGCCGGACTTACCGTTAATGAGTTCTTTGACTGCTTCGAGCGTTGACACGTTATTGATGATGGCAATCACCAGTAGTGTCAGCACAACAGCAATCAACATGTTTTTATGTTGAGCTTTCATGGATTCCCCTGTCTCTCGACGTTGGATTGTGAATAAACAAATTGAGCGTTTATCAAATAGGAGTGAGGCTAAAAAAGAAAGGGTGAGTAACCTATAGGTTGAACCCGTAACCTATAGGTTGAAATGCAACATTGGCATTGGCGCGAAAAAAAAACGAGCCGAGCTAACTTTCCAAACAAAATGGGCGGTATTGTTCGATTGCTTCAAACCAACGTGAAGTGTTGAAATTAGATATTTGATTAACATCCTTACTTTAGGTGCTCCCTCCTCCTCCCTGCGAGAGGGAGCTTTTTTTTACCTGTAGTTCAATGCTAACCTGTTACCATCTCTACAATTTAAAGCTTTGTGTTCAATATTTCCTATACCGTCTCTCACTAATAGATATTCAGCAATGGGCTTACCAATGCGCTGTTTGTTGACCTTGGCAGACTTTAGCCCCGCCACGATATTCACATCCAACCCGCGTTTATCCGCTATCCAGTGCGCATCACTCATTGAGTTAACCGCGCCCACCCACCAAACGCTGGATTGTTCAGTCACGGTTTTGGGTACTTCTTGCCCTCGTTGAAACACCGTATGCACCACCAGACCGTATTGACGACCTCCACGCAAAAGCTCACCCGCACGCCCTCGAAGCTTGCCCGAGGTTTCAACACATGACGCCAATTCTTCGATAACGGTAAAGAGCTGGCTAGCCCGACCGTTACCTACCGACCACACCACCGACGCAAAGAACTCTAATTCGTCGGCCGTTGCCCCGTTTGCTGGAATGTAGGCCAGCTTAAACGAGCCACCGCGACGGCGTGCCATAATGAGCGTTTTGACAAAGGTTAAGCGTGATGAAGTGCCGTGGCACATTTGACCTTGAAACTTACTCCCTGCGTAGTTGGTGTAGGGGTCAAAAAAGACCGCTTGAGCCGTCTTAGGGACTAGCCCTAAATGCTTAACAGCTGAGGTTTTACCTCCTCCTGTTCCCGCCACATAAATGGTGTGCTCGGCATCATGTGACGGGTTCGAGTTAACGGGGTTCGGTAGCGCTAGGGGCTTCGGTTTTTTCACCGTCCACCTCCTTTGATTGTTGCAACATCACCAATTGCTTTTTAGAGGCATAAATCAAACCAAGAACCGCAAGCAATAAGGTTGCCTCTTCGATGTAATCCCCAAACACGCCCATAAGGGTACTACCGTGTTTTGCAAAGACCGGCTGCGCAGCATCGATAACTGCCGCCTTGCCTTTGCTATCAAACTCAAATTCAACGCCTGCAATAATGGAGGTCGCTTGTTCGCTTAAAGCAAACATCACTTCAAGTAAACCTGCCATTGCTTCGGCTTTATCTTCGGTTGCCGTCTCGGTTGGTTCGGTTAAGCCAACCGAATCGCTCTCGGTTTTCTCTTGCTCTTCAAGCTGATGAATAACGGCGTCAAAGTTTCCCCAATCATCCAGTTCAACTTGTTCACCTGGTAAGGTTTCGTTAGCTTGCTCCATGCTCACCTCCTTGAGGTTGTTCGGTTGGGGCTTTCGGTAGCAATTGAGACACCGCCCAAATGATAAAGATAACCGACGCCAACCCCACGATTACTCGTTTAAAGGGGAGTTTTCTTGGGGTATTTTCTGTTTTTTCATCTGTGAGCGTTTCGGTTATCTCTCGGTTGGAAACCACGTCTTTACTGACTTCATCCATTTGCACCAATTCGGTTAACTCACTTGCATCGATACGGTTAGGCTCGGTTATCAAATCCGACTCAATAACCGAACCTTTCTCGGTTAGGTTCGGTTTAAGTTCGGTTAACTCAGCGACGGAATTTGCTTTGATGAACTCCGTAACCTTTTTGCTATTCGAACTGTTACCGCACTCTGGGCAACGGTAATACATGAGCCCAATGTTACGGCTGTTTTTTGGTGGCTCACCAGACGCGATCAATTGCCCCTCACCCACTTGGTGAGTGGTGGCGGCAGACTGGCAAATAGGACAAGCAATATACCCACGAACAGGGTTTTCATATTTAGCCATGTTTCACCTCGACGCTTTCCACATCACCAAGTTGCTCTTGGTTGGCCACAACGACAGCGCGGTACTTATTGCGCGCCACTCCATTGAGTTTTTCGAGTTGCTCTAATTGCTCAAATAGATTGACGGGAAGCCCTAAAGCTTCGAGTGACAAGTTGCCACTCATCAGCATTCCCATGGCTTTTTTCATGAGCTTGCTGGTATCCATTTCTTTGAAGCGGTCAATCTCTACTTTCATGTTGGCGGTGAGTCTTTCAGCCGCGTCCAAGGCGGCTAAATCTCGCTGACATTCATCAAGCGATAGTATTTTCATTTTCGTTCCCCTGTCTCGCGACGTTGGTTTATGTTCAGCCCCTGATTCACATCGTTGGCGGTTGGGTTATACGACTCTAAGCTGTCCATTTCGAACGCTTAGAGTCGTGAATTTATCAATGGGTATTTCCCCCCCCCATGGATAAAGGTTTAAGTAAGCATTGAACCCCTTTAACGCTCCATCCGGTCACGTCCATCAATGTTTTCTCTATTGGTGTAACCTCATCTATTGGAGGCGGGTTACACTTATTTTCAGAGCTCCAAGGCGAGGCTCCGCCTCTTTTAATGTCACACTTAACTAGAAATGTTCTCTTTTCTTGTTGTATAGTTTTGTTCAATCTTCGACCACATTAAGGATGTTTATGTTAACTAAAGCATTTAAAGAGGGCTTACTCTCTACAGGCGGTTATAAGAACCCATACCCGGAGGACTCTAATGAGTTTGATGACTATGAACGCGGTCGAACCCAAAAAATTAAACGCTCCAGTAACCTCTCAAACAACTCAGCATTTAATGACTACTCTTACAGTGAAGATAAAGGCCCTTACGAAGAATGGATCGATTCAGAAAACCATAAAAGCCTTGCTGAAGAAATCCTGACTGAGTTCAGGTCTTATAGTCATTCAAAAGGGAAATAACTAATATCCTAACGCTAGATACTTATCTGCAATCGCGTTGCTTATCTCCATTTCGGATGGTTCGATTGGGAATGAATCTTCAAGAACACTCCTCCAGTAAGCCCGTTTATCTATGAAAGTTTGATAATTTTCACGGTAAAGCTCTCTCGCCAGCTCTCGAATATCGCTCAAATCAATATCATGTTGAGTCCCGTAGATTTCGCGCTGTTCTTTTTCGCAGTATTGGCCTGTTGCTCCAATTACTTCCATCGACCAGCCACGAGCACCGGCAGCCCAAAATAAAAACTTATCCAAACGTGATTTGGCTTGCTCACCGTCAAAAGTGATAGAAAAACGGTTTTGACTGGATACGTGCATTTCGCGTTGCTTCATATCTTGCGAGACTTTCTTAGCGGCATGCTCTAGGCGAATGATGCGCCCTTGTAGTTTGTCTAAATCAGTTTGAGGCTTATCTTGTTTGGTCGCTATGGCTTTGGCTTTGACCGTTTGGTCTTTTTGAGCGTTGATGCGTTTTAGTGAACGCTGCATAGGTTTTTTCCACTGCTCTAACTTGTAGCCAAGCTCTTTAATCACAGCGGTAATATTGTGAGCTTCAAAGGTGGCTAAGGTTTCCCATGATGGAGCGCGAGAGCAGCGAGCAATGTTGTAGCGATTACCACGAATTAGCCCTTGGTCTGCATTCTCACCTTTGGCTGCATAGCCTAATGCTTTTATTAGGTAAGTGCTGGCAGCTTTTGGTTGCTTTATCCATTCAATATGCGCCATGCCTTTTCCCCATAATGCTTCAAGGCGCTTCGCCCAATCACGGAAGTAAACAGGTTCAACAGACCAACGCATAATTAAATGAATATGAGGGTTTGGCTCACCAATGATCTCTTTAGTTTCAGAGTCTTTACTTGGCGGGCATTCTGCTACCCAAACGTAATGAAAATCGGCTCTCTCGCGGTCAGGACCAAACTCTGAAAGCTTAGCCTTGTAATTTGCTGCTACCTTGTCACCTGATTCTGTTTCCCAGCCTCGTTGATACATTTTTTTGCATCCATCCAGAAAGCGAGAAACTTCACGCCCCATTGTGGTTTCGGCTGTCTTTACAATATTGAAAGGCTTTTCTGGAAGTAAGGTAAACGCGCCGTCTTTACCGTGCACAATCGAGCCTTCATCTCGAACAAATTCGATAGGGGTATATGGCCTACCTTCCGCCTCGGCTAGTGCAGCAAACAAAGCAAAGCGTTGCTCTCTTGAGAACGTGAGAGTGATAAACGTAGTAAATCCATCGTGACATTGCGCAACATACGCACCAGATTCAAAGATTTTCGACACGCTACGTTTAGTGAGCTTGTCAGTGTAACGCTCACCAAAGTTTGCATCGGGCGCATTACCTACAGGTGTTTGTGATATGACTTGTGCGCGATATTGTCCCGACCAATCCCGTTTTTGTAGATGAACAGAGATGGGTGATGCGCTTGGAGTAAACATTTTTTCACTTTCATACGGAAGAATGCACGCCTGATTGCGCTCTGAGGTTGTGTATAGACTCTCAAAGTTGTCATGGCCTCTACGGCTATCAAGTTCAGTTTTTCGTCCCGTAGGGTGCTGCAACACTCGCAGACGTTGTGATATTCGGTTTACTTTTGGTTGGATTTTATCATGTCGGACTTTTGCGCCCTTGGACAAGCCTATTGTCTCCACGCCTACGGCGTGCGCTTCGCGATTGGGCTTGGTGTAATATTCAGGGCAGATTAACGAGAGTTTTCCATCTTTCACCAACTGCCAAGTTTCAGCCGATTTCTTAGTTTTCAAAAAATGCCATTGGTCATATTCACGGGCTTTTTGGTTCTCAATCTCAGCCCATTCTGAAAAATCAGAATGTTGGTAAAATCTGGAACCTAAAAAACCAGCTTCGTAGCTGGCGTTAGCATCTTGGATTTTATCAAGTGGGCGGACAACTCCACCCACATGCAATAGTTCTTCAATATTCACATTTAAGTCCTTGCGCTTTCTTAGCTGCCTCATACTTGCTATTGCGGCTCATCATTGACCTTCTTTTTCATTGTTAACCGAACCCCATGACTCAATACACCCATGCTCAGTACAGGTGTAAGTCAGTGGCCTTGGCTCTGATTGAACACGCTTTCTAATGCCGTGCTTTTCTCGAAGCTTCGATATTAGGAAGCGCGCTCTCTCAGTCTTCTTTACATCAAAATTTTCAAGCGCTGCCATATCAGGGCAAGGCTTGTGTATTGGGTCGGTAATAGGCAGATCAACACTTGAAACTGCCTCCTTGTAAATTACGTCGCCCATGATGGTCATTTCGGCAGCTCAGGCCATGGAGAACCTGAGTTCATGATGTTATAGATGGATACTTCATTCTCTTTTTCGTCAAGAGAGTCTGCATAAAAACCCCAATAGCGTTTCACCCTTTCAGCTTTACCATCCAAACCAGTATCAAGGCACTGAACGAAAGCAAATCCACGACCGTGAGTTCGGGCGAAATGGAGTTGGCATTTAGGATGTGAACTATCAAAAAGAAGGTTATTTTTAGTTTTCGCTCTCATTATTCACCTTCCACTTCTTTCAATAGGTTCATGGCTTCAAGTGATTGATTACGGACGTGTAACCAAAAGCTAGAATTGGTTTGGTCAGCCTTTCTGCTTGCATAATCAAAAAGCTCTTTAGCTTCTGTGTAGGTGTTAACGTCGATATTGATAGAGTGAATTGGTGTTTTCATAAAGCCCCCTTAAAACGTTCTAAAAAAACTATCTTTCGCGTTCTCATCAGCATCAACTTGAGCGTGTTCCCAAAGCACAAGCATGTTGATATAAACCTTTTTCTCTCCACGCTTTTTCTTCTTAGCGGGCAACTTTCCTTCATGGATCATATTGCGAACAGCTTGTGGCGTAATTCCCCACCGACGAGCGAACTCATCAACTGGCAGATAAGGCATATCTAGTTGAACTCGTATGTTCATGTTATATTTCCCTATTACATTCGGATGCACTCAAACACTTTCATCCTTATGAGTTTCAATAAAAACAAAAAAACAACCCAAATGAATAACACTTTAATTCATTTGAATAAAACAATACTTACCCATTCCGGATAACTCAGTCAATAGAGGGTTTATTACATGGATGAGAAGCTAATTAGTTTTTCTAATCAGTTAAAGGAACTTAAAGGCACAAAGTCAGTTAGGTCATTCGCAGAGCTATGCGGAGTTCCTCAACCTTCAATGCAAAATTACATTCATGGCATGCGCGCCCCATCACTAGAAAATTTAATTAAAATTTCTCATGCGAATAATGTAAGTATCGACTGGCTAGCAGGCACATCTAATGTGTCTTTAGAGAATGCCAAGATAGTGACAGAGAGCGATTACACATCTATTCCTATCTATTCGGCTGAAGCCAGTGCAGGGAATGGCTGTTTTACTGATACGGACAAAGTCATAGGTAAGCACTTAGTGTTCACTGACGATTTACAACGTCTAGGCCTTAAAAAAGAAAAAACCTGTGCAATCAAAGCCAGTGGGGACTCTATGGTGCCTACATTGATGAATGGTGATTTATTAGTAATCGACACGCGAAAACAGGAAGGCGTACTTGATGGTGTGTATGCAATAACCCTTGATGACAGTCTTCTTGTTAAAAGGCTGCGTTACGATTTAGCATCACAGGGCTATCATATTATTAGCGATAATGAAGACCACGATAACTTCCTATTACCTAAAGGTGAGTTAGAGAGACTACATGTTAATGGTCGTGTTCGTCAGGTCGTCAAAAACTTATGAGCATCAAAAAACAAGGCTCTCAGTACCTTGTTGATGCTCGACCACAAGGTCGAGAAGGAAAACGTTACCGCCGTAAATTTGAAACGAAATACGAAGCGCAGCAATACGAAAAGCATCTGCTCGCAACCGCACATAATAAAGATTGGTTAGAAAAGCCAACCGATAGGCGCAGCTTAAGTGAGCTCATCGATTTGTGGTGGAAGTACGAAGGACAAGCAAAAAAAACGGCTACTACCTATCTACGAATATTAAAGCAAATCGACAGGGAACTAGGTAAGCCTAAAGCCCACCAGCTCACCCACAAATTGCTGGCTGAATACCGAGCTTTCCATTTAGAAAAGAATCTTGCTTTAACTACATTCAACAGAAAAATAATGAGCCTAAGTAACGTTTTCACCGTACTTATCGAAGCTCAAGAGTACCATAGTCAACACCCAACTCATGGTTTTAAGCTCTCTCGTCCAAGAGCAAAAGAAATGCATTTCTTATCTAACGATGAGATAAATACATTGTAAGCGTGTCATGAACACCGCATTCTAATCTTTCAGCACGAAGAATAAGATCAT